>CACEJE010000034.1 GCA_902559815.1 uncultured Thiothrix sp. | reverse complement strand
TATAAAAAAGTTTCATTAATAAAAAATGATTTCCAAAAAAATAAACCAAATCTAGAAGGTTTATGTTTTCCAGATACTTATAGTTTTTCATCAAATATAAAAATAGAAGATTTTTTTTTATTATGTTCATCAAAAATGGAAAAAATTCTGATGGAGTATTGGATAACTAGAGATAAAAGTTTGCCCTATAAAACCCCATATGACCTGCTTATTATGGCATCAATCATCGAGAAGGAAACTTCTATAAAGAGTGAGAAACCACTTGTGGCTAGTGTTTTTATAAACAGGCTTAATAATAAGATGAGACTGCAAGCTGATCCAACAGTTATTTATGGCATAAAAAATTTTGATGGTAATATAACAAAAAAACACTTAAGAGAAAAAAACGATTATAATACATATAGAATTTATGGATTGCCAATATCACCAATTTGCTCACCTGGTGAAGCTTCTATAAAGGCTGCAAGTAATCCACAAAAAACTAATTATTTGTATTTTGTAGCTAATGATAATGGGGAGCATATATTTTCAACAAATTATGATGACCACTTAAAAGCTGTAAATAAATTTCAAAAATAAAATATTATGACTAAGGGAAAATTAATAAGTTTTGAAGGTATTGAAGGAGTTGGCAAATCAACTTCTATAGGTAGCGTAAAAAAATTTTTGGAAAAAAACCAAATAGAAGTATATTCAACAAGAGAACCAGGTGGAACAAAATACGGGGAATCTTTAAGAAATATACTTTTAAATAATAAATCTAAAATATCACCAGAAGCTGAATTACTATTAATATTTTCAATAAGAAACCAGCATATAGAAGATGTAATTATTCCTAAATTAAATAGTGGTATTTGGATTCTTTGTGACCGTTATATTGACGCTTCAATAGCTTACCAAGGTTATGGTAAAAAAGTTAGTTTAAAAAAAATTGATATGCTGATTAAAGAATTTACAAATGAAATTAAACCTGATTTAACCATTTTTTTTGATCTATCATATAAAAAATCTTTGAAAAGATTCCCGAAATATAAAAAAAAGGATAGGTTTGAAAATTTAAATAATAAATTTTTTGATGATGTATATAACGGCTATAAAAAAATATCGAATCAAAATAAATCAAGGGTAAAGATTATAAATGCAAGTAAATCGAAAGAGGATGTTAATAACCAAATAATACTAGAGCTTAAGAAAAAATTTAAAAATTTATCATAGATTAGTTTTTAACTTTTCTAGCCAATATAGCTGTAAGAAGTATTATCTCATTGTAGCCCATATTTTTTATTTTTTTAATATCTTCACTATCGCTTATTCCCCCAGAAATAATTATTTTTGCTCGGGGAAATAAATTTTTTACTAATCTAATATTGTTTTCATTGATTCCAGTATTGCAGCCTATATTATCTAAGTTCATGCAAATTACCTTATTTGGATGAAGATTATTATAATTAGAATCCTTGCAAATAATTTTACCTTTAGCAATATCAGCTGATAATATGAAATTTTCATAACCACTTAATTTAAGATTGTTAAATTCTTCAAACGACTCTGTGCTGATAATTTGCTTGAAATTCTTCTTATCATATATATTCAAATCAGACATCTTTGAGGCACCATTATCAATCATAAAATTGATGTCTTTATACTCATCCAAAATGCTATTAATTAATATATTTTTTTTGCTAAATTTACTAATTGAATCTAAATCAGCTATATATATTGTGTTAAAATTACACAATGTCGAAAGATATTTAATAAAATCTATTGGGTCTGAACTTGGCGATAAAGAGGTAGGAATTTCTTGATAATTACATCTTTTTTCGCCCGTAGCTAAAACTACTTTATTATTTTTTAGATCTATTGCGGGAATAAGTTTCATAAAATTATGAATATACTGGTTTACGAAAAATTACTAGGTAGTGATACATTAAATAATAGACCTTCTGTTATAAAAGAAGCAAAATTTATCTTAAATTCATTATTTAGTGATTTTGCACAATACAACCAAAAATACAAGATTTCTTTATTAATAAATAAACAATATTGCAATGATATATCTAAAAGTGTATCAATCATACCAAGGAACTATAGTAAAAAACCACACGAAGATATTATTTTAAATAAATCCTTATA
>CACEJE010000033.1 GCA_902559815.1 uncultured Thiothrix sp. | reverse complement strand
CTGGTTTTTCGATTTCAACGATATTTAATACACTTTCTAAATTTATTGGCTCAAAATACAATCTGTCAGAAGTGTCATAGTCTGTTGACACAGTTTCTGGATTACAATTTATCATAATAGTTTCATATCCAAGCTCTTGGGCAGCTTTTGATGCATGGACGCAGCAATAATCAAATTCAATTCCTTGGCCAATTCTATTTGGACCGCTTCCAATTACTATAATTTTTTTATTACTAGTTGGTAACGATTCGCAATGTTTTTCATACGTTGAATACAAGTATGATGTAGTTGTTGGAAACTCTGCCGCACAAGTATCAACTCTTTTAAATACAGGTTTAATTTTATTTTTTTGTCTAATTTTTCTTACAACATGCTGAGTTGTACTTGTAAGTTCTGCAATTTTTAAATCAGAAAATCCCTTCTTTTTATATAAAAGTAATTCTGTCGCTGATATATCTTTGATTTTCTTTTTTGAAATTTTTTTCTCTAAATTTACAAGTTCAAGTATTTGTTCTAAAAACCAAGGATCTATTTTTGAAATTTCAAATATTTGATTAACAGTATAATTTCTTCTAAAAGCCTCAGCTACGTATAAAATTCTTGATGGACCAGGTTCTTTTAATTCATATTCAAAATTAAACTTATCTAAATTATTAATATCTTCAATTGTATCTAATCCACTTAGATCTAATTCTAAACTTGATAATGCTTTTTGCAAAGATTCTTGAAAGTTTCTACCAATCGACATTACTTCGCCTACAGATTTCATTTGCGTTGTAAGTCTATTATTTGATTTTGGAAATTTCTCAAATGCAAATCTTGGTATTTTTGTTACAACATAATCTATAGTAGGTTCAAATGATGCCGGAGTAAGTCCAGAAGTAATTTCATTCCTCAATTCATTTAATGTGTAACCAACAGCTAATTTTGCAGCAATTTTTGCTATTGGAAATCCTGTTGCTTTTGATGCTAATGCAGAGGATCTTGAAACTCTAGGATTCATTTCTATAACCACCAATTTTCCGTTTTTTGGATTAACTGCAAACTGAACGTTTGAGCCTCCAGTATCAACTCCAATTTTCCTTAAAATATCTATTGAGGCATTTCTCATTATTTGATATTCCTTATCAGTCAAAGTTTGTGCTGGAGCAACGGTGATTGAATCTCCTGTATGAACACCCATAGGATCAAAATTTTCTATAGAGCAAATTATTATACAGTTATCTTTTGAGTCTCTAACAACTTCCATTTCATATTCCTTCCAACCAAGAAGTGATTCTTCTAAAAGAATTTCTGTAGTTGGTGAAATATCTAGTCCTCTTTTTGATATTTCAATAAACTCTTCTTTGTTATATGCAATACCGCCACCGCTACCTCCAAGTGTAAACGAAGGTCTTATAATGACAGGAAAACCAATTTTTTTTTGTTTTTTAATTGCGTCACCAATATCTTTAACAATAAATGATTTTGCGCTTTCCAAACCTATTTCTTTCATTGCTTGTTTAAATAGAGACCTGTCCTCTGCTAGATCAATTGCTCTTTTTGATGCACCAATCATTTCAACTTTATATTTTTTTAAAATGCCTAATCTATCTAAATCAAGTGCGCAATTTAATGCTGTTTGCCCTCCCATTGTAGGTAAAATAGCATCGGGTTTTTCAATTTTTATTATTTTTTCAACTATTGAATAATTTATTGGTTCTATGTAAGTTGCATCTGCCATTTCTGGATCTGTCATTATTGTAGCGACATTTGAATTCACCAAAACTACTGAATAACCTTCTTCCTTTAAAGCCTTGCAAGCTTGTACACCAGAGTAATCAAACTCACAAGCCTGACCGATTACTATTGGGCCAGCTCCTAAAATTAAAATTTTATTTATATCATCTCTTTTTGGCATTAGTATTTTTCTTCATTAAGTTAACAAATTCTTTAAACAGATAATTTATATCTTGCGGACCAGGACATGCTTCAGGATGACCTTGAAAACTAAAAATAGGCTTTTTTTTATGTTTTATACCTTGGATAGTATTATCAAATAAAGATCGATGGGTGATATTATAAATTTTTGGAAGCGTTTCCTCGTCCACAACAAAACCATGGTTTTGACTAGTAATCATAACTTTGCCTGTATTTAAATCTAAAACAGGATGATTTGCACCGTGATGACCATATTTCATTTTATTAGTTTCTGCACCACTTGCTAAAGCAATTAACTGGTGGCCTAAACAAATACCAAAAACAGGAATATTGTAATCAAAGATTTTATTTATTGACTCGATTGCAAAATCACAAGGCTCAGGATCTCCTGGCCCATTAGATAAAAAAATACCATCAGGTTTTAATGCTAAAATTTCTTTTACTTTTGTTTTAGCTGGTACTACTTCTACATCGCATCCCATCGATGTTAGTATGCGTAAAATATTTTTTTTAACTCCAAAATCATACGCAACTACTTTTAATTTTTTATTTTGATTTATTTTTTCTCTTTTATGTAAATAAATATTTTCTTTGAATTTATATCTTTTTTTAACAGTTACTTTTGATGCGAGTTCTGAACCAATTATACTCGATGAATTTTTTAATGTTTCTTTTGCTTTTTTAATCGATTTTTCATTATGAATAATACAAGACTTCATAGCACCATTATTTCTAATTAAAGATGCAATGTATCTTGTATCTAAATCAGCAATGCAAACAATTTTATTTTTTTTTAAGTATTCAATAAAATTTGATGTTGATCT
>CACEJE010000032.1 GCA_902559815.1 uncultured Thiothrix sp. | reverse complement strand
TTAAAAAATATCCAAAGCTTCTTAAACACTGATAAAATATTTACTGACACTTTAAGCTCTAAAAACTCAATTATTAATTCGATTAATAATATTGGTATTAAAAATATAAATAATTTTGTGTTTTCGCACCCAATGGCTGGCACTGAAAATTATGGTATTAAGTATTCAAAAGATAATTTATTTAATAATGCCACAACTATTATTAGTCCTATGGAATCATCGAGTAAATCAACTATTGAAATAGTAAAACTTTTTTGGCAATCTATTGATACAGTTTGTGTTGAGATTTTAGCGTCTGAACATGATAATTTTCTTTCTGTAATCAGTCATAGTCCACACGTTATTTCATATGCGCTAGCAAATAATGTAAAAAAGACCAAATATGATGAAAAATTCCCTTGGATAAACAAAAGCGGAAGCTTATATGATTTAACAAGGATTGCTAAAAGCGATCCTGAAGCTTGGACAAACATTATTATGGATAATAAAGATAACATTATCAATTTTATTGATGAATATATTTTAGAGCTAGATTTAATTAAATCAAAAATAGATTCTGATAATCCTAATGATTTATTTACTTATTTAAAAAATTCAAAACCCAAAAATTAACATATGTCAGAACAGTACATTGTAAGTCCAACTTCTAGAATATTTGGTAAAATTAATGTACCAGGTGATAAATCTATTTCTCATAGATCATTGATTTTATTGTCTATTTCTCAAGGAACATCAAAAATATCTGGTTTATTAGAATCTGACGATTGCATATCAACACTTAATATCTGCCAATTACTTGGTGTAGATATTATAAAGCAAAGTAACGGGGACTATATTGTTAAAGGTCAAGGACTATTTGGTTTAAAAGAACCAAAAAGAAATTTAGATTGCGGTAATTCTGGAACAAGCATGAGGTTGTTAGCGGGTTTATTATGTGGCCAAAAATTTTCAAGTTGTTTAATCGGAGATGAATCGTTAACAAAAAGACCAATGGAGAGGATTTTGATACCATTACAATTGATGGGTGGAAAAATGCATCTTTCAAAAAATAATACTGCTCCAATTAATATTGACGCTGCACAAAAAATTTCACCAATTGTTTACCAAATGCCAATAGATAGTGCGCAGATCAAGTCATCTATAATACTTGCAAGTTTATATGCAAAAAAAACAACTAAAGTTATAGAAAACAATGCCACCAGAGACCATACTGAAAATATGATAAATTTTTTAGGTGGAAATATTGAAACAGAAAATAAAATTATTACTATAAACCCTTGCGAAAAATTAATATCAAAAGATATTAATATCCCGGGAGATATCTCTTCCGCAATGTTTATTATAGTAGGTTGTTTAATTTCTGAAAAATCCGAAGTAACTATATGTAATGTTGGATTAAATAAGTTTCGCACTGGTGCACTAGAAATCTTAAAAATGATGGGTGCTAAAATAGAAATTAAAAATGTAAATAATATTGGTCCAGAAATTACCGGTGATATATTTGTATATTCTTCAAAACTTAAAGGTATAAGCATACCAAGTAAATATGTAGCAAGTGCAATAGATGAATTCCCTATAATTTTTATAGCAGCTGCAAATGCTAGTGGGAAAACTATATTAAAAAATGCAGAAGAGTTAAAATATAAAGAGAGTAATAGGTTAGAAGTTATGTCTAAAGGATTAAAAAAATGTGGTATTGCTAATGATTTATACGATGATGGGATTGAAATAACTGGTGGTAATTTTGAAGGTGGTTTAGTTGATAGCTGTGGAGATCATAGAGTCGCTATGTCTTTTGCAATCGCAGGAATAGTCTCAAAAAAAGATATTCATATTTTAAATACGGACAATGTTTCAACTTCATTTCCAGCTTTCTATAATCTTGTGAAAAAGATGGGTTTAAATATTAAGAGAGTTAAAAGTTGAGAGCACCTATAATTACAGTTGATGGACCAAGTGGCGTAGGAAAAGGTACTATTGCAATGATGATCGCTACTAAACTAGGTTTTAGATACCTAGACAGCGGCTCTTTATACAGATCTTTGGCACTAAAAATATATAAAAAAAATAAAAATTTTGAAGCTGCATTGGATAATTTAGATGAGTATTTAAAAGATATTCATATTGATTTTCAATATACTCCAGGAGGAAAAGCAAAAATATTCGTTAACAATGAGGACTTTACTCAAAAAATCCGAACAGAAGAAGTCGCTGTTTTAGCATCAAAAATAGCTAAAAAAAAGAGTGCTCGAGATATGTTGGGAGATTATCAAAGAAACTATATATCAACCCCCGGACTTGTTGCAGATGGAAGAGATATGGGCACAAAAGTCTTTTTTGATGCTAATATTAAGTTTTTTTTAACAGCTTCTGTAGAAAAAAGAGCAGAAAGGCGATTAAATCAGTTGAAAGATCAAGGAATTAGTGCTAACTTGCCGAACCTTATACAGGAACTTTTGTTAAGAGATAAAGCTGATACAGAAAGATTAATATCTCCTTTGATACCAGCTAAAGATGCAATAATAATTGACACAAGTGATATTAGTGCTGAAGAAGCATTTGATATAACAATTAACATTATAAAAGAAAATTTAAAAAATTTATGAGTGAAGATTTTTCAAGATTATTAGAAGAAAGTATTTCTAAATTACAGGTCAAGCCAGGCACAATAATTAATGGCACTGTAATAGATGTAAAAAAGGATTTGGTAATAGTTAATGCTGGTTTGAAATCAGAAGGTATGATTCCAATTGATCAATTCATTGGTTTTGATGGAAAAGTTGAGGTTCAAGAAGGAGATACAGTTGAGGTTTCAGTTGATGCTATTGAAGATGGATTTGGTGAAACAAAGTTATCTAGAGAAAAAGCAAAAAAAGCTAGAGCTTGGGTATCTTTAACAGAAGCCTTTGATCAAAAGAAAATATTAGAAGGAAGAATAACAGGCAAAGTTAAAGGTGGCTTTACTGTAGATTTAGCAGACATTAAAGCATTTCTTCCAGGTTCTCTTGTCGATGTAAGACCTGTTCGAGAAACAACTTACCTAGAAGGCAAAGATTTAGAATTTATTGTTATTAAAAT
>CACEJE010000031.1 GCA_902559815.1 uncultured Thiothrix sp. | reverse complement strand
ACAACTGTTTCTTCTTTCATAATTACTACATTACAAGATTGTGGTATCACTGCACCAGTCATTATTTTTATACATTCATTCGCTTTAATCTTTCCATTATATGATTTACCAGCTAATGCTGTACCAACGACTTTAAATATATTATTTTTTTTTGTATATTTGATATTTACAGCATACCCATCCATTGCTGAATTATTATAATTTGGTACTTTGATTTTTGATTTTATGTTTTCATAAAGAATTCTATTGTAAGAATCTTTAAGATCGATAACCTCATAAGAAGTTACTTTTTTTGATATATTTTTTATGACTTTTAACGCGTCTTCAACAAATATTGAATTTGGGTCATAATCATCCATGCAGCTATATTCTTTTTTCATAATTTTTAAATTTTTTTCAGTTGTATGTAAACAGCACCTGTTCCACCGTCTTTCTGCACAGTAGAATGATATGCAAGTACATTTGGGTTATAATCTAAGTATTGTGCTACAAAACTCTTTAATTTTGGACCTTCTTTGCCAGATCCATATCCTTTTCCATGAATAATTATACCTACCAGCCTGTTATCTAATTGTAACTTTGGTATATATATATCAAGAAAGTTTTCAGCCTCTAATATAGATTTCCCGTGAAGATCTATATCAAAATCAATATTAACTTCACCTCTTTTTAGTTTTTGAAACCTTTTTTTCTGAAATCCTGGTTTGCAATTTCCAATTACATTATTTTCAATCATAGCACTTCATCTACGTAATATTTTAAGTATAATCATCACATATGAAAATATTATTGTCCAATGATGATGGGTACTATGCCTCTGGAATACAATCTCTTATAAATGAATTATCTGTAGCTCATGATATTTTTGTTGCTGCACCTTCTGTTAATCAAAGTGCTGGAAGTAGTGCACTTTCAGTTAGAAAAGACATTCTAGTAGAAAATGTCTCAAAAAATCATTATATAATTGATGGAACTCCTGCTGATTGTGTTCATATAGCGCTTACTTGCTTAATAAAAGAAGAGATAGATATTGTTGTTTCTGGTATTAATTTAGGCGCTAATCTTGGAGATGACGTTATATATTCAGGAACAGTAGCTGCCGCTCTTGAAGGCAGGCATCTTAAAATGTCACCAATTGCTATTTCTCTTATGTCGTCGGTAAATATGGATATTAAAAAATCTGCTAAAGTTAGCAAAAAAATAATAGATGAAATAACTAGTAATAAAATCATTTATAAAAATACTCTTTTAAATGTGAATATACCTGACACATCTAAAGATTTAGATATTTCTGATATTGAATATACGAGGCTTGGTGCAAGAGATTTACCTTTGCCAGCAACGAAGATAATTAATAAGAGCGATTATTATAGAATTGGGGGAGCTGGAATACCTAAAGACAATGGTAAAAAAACAGATTTTTATGCAATAGAAAATAATAAAATATCTATATCTCCAATTCTTTATGATTATACGAATAATAATATATTAGAAAAGCTATAAATATGAGCATTAATTTTAAAAAATTCTCTGGGACTGGAATGACATCTGATTCCTCGCGAATTAAACTTATTGAAAATTTGAAAAATAATGGTATTGCAGATTCAAGAGTATTATCAATTATGCGACAAGTACCAAGACATATATTTGTAGATGAAGCTATATCTTCAAAAGCATATGATAATACTGCGCTACCAATTGGCAAAGCTCAAACAATTTCACATCCTCTAATAGTAGCTAAAATGACAGAAATTATTTTAAAAAATAATCCAAAAAGAATACTAGAGATTGGCACTGGATCAGGATATCAAGCTGTAGTCTTATCTTTATTGGTCGATAAAGTTTATACAATTGAACGAATAGAATTATTACACGCAAAATCAAAAGAAATTTTTAGAAAAATTGGCGTTACTAATATATACCCCAAATTTTCTGATGGAAATAATGGATGGAAGCAAAAAGCTCCCTTTGACTCTATAATAGTAACAGCGGGCGCAAAAAGTTTACCTTTAAATTTAGTTGATCAACTCTCTGAAAATAATGGTGTATTGCTTTCGCCAATAGAAGATAATGGAAAACAGTATTTAAAATCTATAACCAAAATAAACAATACTTTATCTGAAAAAGTACATGGAATAGTGAAATTTGTACCACTACTTGACGGAACCACATCATGAATTTTTTCTCTAATCTTTTTGATAAAATTATAAATTTAGCAAAAAAAAATAATAGTGAAAAATATCTTTATTTTGTAAGTTTTATAGAGTCTTTTATATTCCCTGTTCCTCCAGACATACTCTTAGCTCCAATTGCTTTAACTAAAAAAATTCATTGGCTAAAAATTGCTATATATACAACTTTTTATTCAGTATTAGGCGGAATTATTGGATATATTATTGGTATTTATCTTTATGAAATCACATTTTTTCAAAAATTAGTAAATGAAGAAATTTTTTTAGAGGCAAAAAATTTATTTTTAGAACATGGTTTTATAATTATTTTTATGGCAGGATTTACGCCAATTCCTTATAAAGTATTTACTATAACAGCAGGATATATGTCAATAGCATTTATTCCTTTTGTGTTTGCATCGTTCATTGGAAGAGGGCTACGTTTTTTTATTGTTGCAGCCTTGTTCTATTATTTTGGTATAAACCTTGCTAATAAGCTTAAAAAATATTTTGAGTATATAGGTTTTACTATTACAATAGTATTTATATATTTTATTATAAGTAAGTATTTTTAAAAATGGAAATCTATAGAAAATATAATCTCTTTGTTATAATTTTTTTTTTATGCTGTTCGTCATGCACAAAAATACACACGCATGGTTCTAAAGCTCCAATTCCTGAAAAAGAACCTATAAAAGAACGAGTTTATTTTACATATGGCTTGAAATCAAAAAAGGCAGAGGAGTCGGGTGATGTATATATTGTTAAAACGGGCGACACATTGTCTTCCATAGCATTCTTATATGATATTAATTATTTGACAATAGCTAAGTGGAATAATATCAAGAAGCCGTATAAAATAAATGTTGGAGATGAAATAATAATCAAATCAAATAAATATAGAAAATCATCCGTTAAAAGTAAATCTAAAGTTAAATTTGCCAGTAACATTAAATGGACTAGACCACATAATGGAAGAGTTTCAAAAAATTTTTCATATAGTGATATTGGAAAAAAGGGAATTGATATATCTGGAAATATTGGCGATGATATTTATTCAGCAGCAAATGGAATTGTTGTTTATTCAGGGAGTGGTATAAAAGGTTACGGAAACTTAATAATTATTAAACACAATGATGTATTTCTGTCAGCGTATGCGCATACTCAAGCAATATTGGTAAAGGAAGACACTTTTGTTAAAAAAGGGCAAATTATTGCAAAACTTGGAGATACAGATTCTGTAAAACCAATACTGCATTTTCAAATAAGAAAAAACGGGAAATCTATCGACCCAGAAAAATACATACCTTGATTTAATTAAAAATAAAAAAACTTATAAAGTTTCTATTTTCTGCAAGTAAAATATTATG
>CACEJE010000030.1 GCA_902559815.1 uncultured Thiothrix sp. | reverse complement strand
ATATTGTTTCAGAAGTCTTTGAAGAAGCTTCAGATATATTATCTTGCGATCTTTGGAAAATTGTTAAAAATGGACCTGATAAAAAAATCAACGATACTGAATTTACTCAACCCATTATGCTGTGTTCAGCTTATTCGATTTGGCAAATATGGAATGATGAAGGTGGCGATGCTCCAATTTTTTTAGCTGGACATAGTTTTGGTGAATATACTGCTTTATGCGCTTCTAAATCTTTAAAGTTTAAAGATGCAGTGAAATTAGTAAAGCAAAGGGCAATATGTATGAAAAATGCACCAAGTGGAAATATGGCTGCTGTTATTGGTATTGACTATCAAGTACTTAAAGAAATATTTGAAGAAAATACTTTAACAGATGTTAGTATTGCAAACATTAATGCTCCTGGACAAATTGTTATATCTGGCACAAAAGAAGGAGTTTTAAAACTTTCTGAATTAGTATTAGAAAAAGACGCAAAAAAAGTAATACCTATACCAGTAAGTGTTGCAGCACATTCCTCATTAATGCAAGATCAGTCAAGTGTTTTTAAAAAACAAGTGGATAGCGTAAAGTTTTTAATGCCAGAAATACCAGTAATAAATAATGTTGATGTTAAAATAGAAAATGATGAAAAACCCATAAAAGATGCTTTGGTTAGACAGTTATATTCATCTGTAAGATGGGTAGAAACTATTGAATTTATGGAGCAACAAGGAGTAGATGTGCTATTAGAGCTTGGACCTGGTAAAGTTTTAACTTCTTTTAACAAAAGAATTGATAATAGTATAAAATCTATGTCTGTATCTGATACAAAATCATTGGAAATAGCACTGGAGAGCTTAAGCGACATATGAGTACTAAAAGTATAGCTCTGATAACAGGAGCAACCAGAGGTATTGGCTTGGAAATAGCCAAAGAATTAGCAAAAAATAATTATATTATCGTCGGTACAGGCACAAACGATAAGTCAGTAGGGTCATTATCTGCGCAGCTTTCTGATCACAATATTGAAGGTAAAGCTTATACATTAGATATAAAGAGTCAAAGTTCTGTTGATAGGCTGTATGATAATATTTTAAAGGATTATGATGATAGCCCTGATTTACTAGTTAATAACGCAGGAGTTACAAATGATAATCTTTTTATTCGAATGGATGAAAATCAATGGATAGATACAATAGAAACAAATATAAACTCTTTATACAAAGTATCAAAAGTATTTCTTAAGCCTATGATAAAAAAGAGAAAAGGAAGGATTATATGTATATCTTCAGTTGTAGCTAGTACTGGAAATGCTGGTCAAACTAATTACGTAACAACAAAATCAGGTATGATAGGATTCTGCAAGTCTTTAGCAAAAGAGGTAGCAACAAGAGGAATTACTGTAAATTGTGTTTCGCCTGGTTTTATTGAGACCGATATGACAAATAAGCTTAATGATGCACAAAAAGAGCAGATTTTAAAAAATATACCAATGGTGAGAATGGGATCTGCAAATGAAGTAGCAAATGCTGTAGTTTTTTTAGCATCTGAGAAAGCATCATATATTACAGGAGAAACCTTAAACGTTAATGGCGGGCTTTTTATGCAATAATAATCATTTCTGGATTATCTTGCATATATTTACTAGAATGAGCGAGTTTTTAATAAAGCTTTATATAACCATTTAAAAGGGGACAGCATGAGCAACGAAGAAAGAGTAAAAAAAGTTATAATGGAACAGCTAGGGGTTAAGGAGGATCAGATTACTGATAATGCTTCATTTGTCGATGATTTAGGAGCTGATTCATTAGATACTGTTGAATTAGTTATGGCCTTGGAAGAAGAATTTGATTGCGAAATTCCAGACGAGGAAGCAGAAAAAATAACCACTGTTGCACAAGCTAATGCATATGTGAACGCAAACAGTAAGTAATTTTATATTTCATCTTAAAAATATGACAGATAATACTAGACGTGTAGTTGTAACAGGATTAGGGTTGGTTACTCCTGTCGGGTCTTCTTTAGACAAAGCTTGGAATAATATAAAAAATGGTGTAAGTGGAATAAGAAAAATAGATTCTTTTGACGCATCATCTTTTTCTGTTCAAATATCTGGCTCTGTAATTGATTTTAATGCTGATGATTATATTAGTCCAAAAGATCAAAAAAAAATGGATACATTCATTCATTATGGTATTGGAGCTAGTGTAATGGCTATAAATGATTCAGGATTAGAGATAACAGATGAAAATAGAGAAAGAATTGGAATCTCTATAGGCTCGGGCATTGGTGGGCTTCCGTATATAGAAAGGAACTATGGAAACTTTTTAAATAATGGTCCAAGAAAAATATCACCTTTTTTTGTCCCAAGTAGCATTATAAACATGGTGTCAGGAAACTTATCAATAATGTACGGTATAACTGGGCCAAATATGTCCCTTGTCTCTGCTTGCGCAACTGGTACTCATAGTATTGGTGATGCCGCAAGATTAATAAAACACGGTTATGTTGATTGTATGATTGCTGGAGGCGCAGAAATGGCAACTTGTCCTCTTGGGATTGGAGGTTTTGCTTCTGCAAAAGCATTATGCTCAACAAATAATGATGATCCCGAAAGTGCTAGCAAACCTTGGGATGTTAATAGAAATGGTTTTGTATTAGGTGATGGTGCAGGAATACTTGTTTTAGAAGATTACGAAACAGCAAAAAAGCGTGGAGCAAATATTTATTGTGAATTAGTTGGATTTGGAATGAATAGTGATGCCCATCATATGACCCAACCAGCTGCTGGAGGAGTTGGTGCTTCAAAATGTATGAAAGAAGCTTTAATAGAGGCTAAAGTAAATGATAGTGATGTTGATTATATAAATGCACATGGAACTTCAACACCCGCAGGTGATAAAGCAGAAACAGAAGCCATAAAATCAGCATTAGGGTTGGAAAATGCAAAAAATACACCAATAAGTTCTACTAAATCTATGATAGGACATCTTTTAGGTGCTGCTGGAGGAGTTGAAGCAGTTTTCAGTGTTCTTTCTATTAAGGATAATATAATTCCACCAACTATTAATTTAAAAAATTCTGACCCAGAATGTGATTTAGATTATGTTCCCAATACCGCGAGAGAGTCAAATATCAACGTATCAATGTCAAATTCATTTGGTTTTGGTGGAACAAATGGCACCTTAGTTTTTAAAAGCATGTAATGAATTTAGTTAACGGAAAACCTAATTCAAGTATCTCAATATTTGATAGAGGTTTTTTATATGGAGATGGTGTTTTTGAAACTATTCTAGTAATAAATAAAAAATTAATTAACTTTAATTTGCACATTAAAAGACTTAAAAGTGGATGTAATGCATTAAAAATAAAAAATGTAGATTATAATAAACTAAACAAATATATATTAAAATCACTGACAGATGAAAAAAACTGTGTTTTAAATGTCAATATTACAAGAGGAACAGTAAAATCAAGAGGTTATAATATTAATACTGGTACAGTCCCTGCAAATATAATTATAACAACATCAAAAATACCTTCATTTTCAAAAATTAATCCCACAAAAGGAATTAATACAATTTTTTCAAAAAATATTTTAAATGATGGTATTTTAAGTGGTATTAAGCATTGCAATAGACTAGAGCAAATCATTTATTCAAAAGAAATTTCTAAAAAATACCCAGAAATAATTTTGTGTGATAAAAAAAATAATATTATAGAAGGTATATCTAGTAATATTTTTTTTGTTAAAAAAAATATTTTTTATACTCCTAATATTAAAAATTGTGGAGTAGAAGGTGTTATGAAATCTTACATTGTAAGCAAACTTAAAAAAAATAATCAAAAAGTCTTACATAAAGACATAAAAAAGAAAAACATTAGTTTATATGACGGAGCTTTCTTTTGTAATTCAGTTCGATTAATATGGAATATAT
>CACEJE010000029.1 GCA_902559815.1 uncultured Thiothrix sp. | reverse complement strand
TGAAGATGACATTACAGTTACAAAGAGTGATATTGAGTCAGTTGTAAATTGGCAAGATAATGCTACAAAAAAAGAAATTGCCTTTCGCCCTGCGAGAGTTTTAATGCAAGATTTTACTGGTGTGCCTGCAGTAGTTGATTTAGCTGCGATGAGAGATGCGATAAAAAAACTAGGAAAAAGTCCTGAAGATATTAATCCATTGCAACCTGCAGAATTAGTTATAGATCATTCCGTACAAGTTGATAATTTTGGGAGCTCTGATGCTTTTGATTTAAATGCTCAGCTAGAATATAAAAGAAATTTAGAGAGATATAAATTTTTAAAATGGGGGCAATCAACATTTTCAAACTTTAAAGTTGTTCCACCTGATACAGGAATTGTTCATCAAATAAATATTGAATTTTTAGCAAGATGTATTTTTACAAATGAAATAGACAAAGTTAAATACGCATATCCAGATACAGTTGTTGGGACAGATTCACATACTACAATGATTAATGGTATAGGTGTCCTTGGATGGGGTGTTGGAGGTATTGAAGCTGAGGCCTCAATGTTAGGCCAACCAATTTCTATGCTAATTCCTAAGGTAGTAGGCTTTAAATTAACAGGAAAATTAGCTGAAGGGACTACTGCAACTGATCTTGTATTAAATATTGTTGAAATTCTTAGAAAACACGGTGTGGTTGGAAAATTCGTAGAATTTTATGGTGATGGCCTAGATAGCTTATCTCTTGGAGATAGAGCTACAATAGCTAATATGGCACCAGAATACGGCGCTACTTGCGGTATTTTTCCAATTGATGATGAAACAATTAACTTTTTAAAGTTATCAAATAGAGACAAAGAGCATATAGATTTAATAGACACTTACTCAAAAAAAATAGGCTTGACTAGAGAAGATTGTGAAAATGCACAATATTCTGAAAATATTGAATTAAATATTTCAGAAATTCTTCCTTCAATAGCCGGGCCAAAAAGACCTCAAGACAGAATTAACTTGAGAGATGCAAAAAACTCATTTGAAAAAGAACTTAAAGAATTAAATCCAAATAATAATCCTGCAAATATATCTCTTGGTAAGGAATCTTTTGATATAGATAATGGTGATATAGTTATAGCTGCTATTACATCTTGCACGAACACTTCAAACCCAGGTGTTATGGTTGCAGCTGGATTAGTTGCAAAAAAAGCTAGAGAATTAGGTTTAAACACGAAGCCTTGGGTTAAGACATCATTAGCGCCAGGTTCAATGGTTGTGACAGAGTATCTAAAAAACTCAAATCTTATACAGCCAATGGAAGAGCTTGGGTTTCACAATGTTGGGTACGGATGCGCAACTTGTATTGGTAACTCTGGACCATTAATAAAAGAAATAAGTGATGGAATTAGGGAAAATAATATTGTTGCTGCATCAATTTTATCAGGAAATAGAAATTTTGAAGGTCGAGTTCACGCAGAAGTAAAATTAAATTATTTGGCATCACCTCCACTTGTTATAGCTTACGCAATAGCAGGCTCAATGAAAATTGATATCACAAAAGAACCATTAGGAATATCTAACAATGGTGAGAATATTTATCTTAAAGATATATGGCCATCAAATAAAGAAATCAATGATGTTTTAAATTCTTCCTTAACATCGGAGCAATTTAAAAATTCTTACAAAGGTATATATGATGGAGAAAAAGAATGGAAAAATATAAACATTATTAATAGTAATCAATATGAATGGGATGATTCTACTTATATTGCTAATCCCCCATATTTTGAGGATATTTCTGAAAATGACTTAGTAATTGATAAGATAAAATCAGCTCGTGTTCTTGCATACTTAGGTGACTCTGTAACTACAGACCATATATCTCCGGCTGGCAATATTAAAGAAGATAGTCCAGCTGGTAAATATTTAATAAGTAAAAATGTAAAGCCAACTGAATTTAATTCATACGGCTCTAGAAGAGGAAATCATCACGTAATGATGAGAGGAACATTTGCTAACATTAGATTAAAAAATAAATTAGTACCTCATATTGAAGGAGGTTTTACAAAGCACATTCCTTCTAATCAAGAAATGACAATATTTGATGCTGCAATGAAATATAAGGAAGAGTCAACACCTACAATAATTATTGCTGGCAAAGAATATGGAAGTGGTTCATCAAGAGATTGGGCTGCAAAAGGACCAAAATTGCAAGGTGTGGTCGCAGTGATTGCAGAAAGTTTTGAAAGAATTCATAGGTCAAATCTAGTAGGAATGGGTATTCTGCCACTTCAATTTAAAGAAGGTGAAAATGGCGATTTATATGGACTCAAAGGCACAGAAGAATTTACGATTAGTGAAATTAATAGTGGTGAGGCCAAAACTGTAAAAATAGAAGCTTTAGATGGAGATAATAAAATATCTTTTGAGGTAAATGTTCGAATTGATACACCTCAAGAAATAAAATATTTTAAAAGCGGCGGAATTTTACAATACGTTTTAAAGCAAATTGCTGCCTAAAAATTACTTTATACCGCCTTTTGTTAAAGCCATTGGATCTAAAATTTTCTTTAGATCTTTTTCAGAAAGGTCTGTTTCCTTCATAGCAACTTCTATAATAGGTAAGCCAAGTTTGTATGCCTTTTTTGCTATATATGCACCCTTCTCATAACCAATTATTCTGTTTAACGCTGTAACTAATATTGGGTTTGTGTTTAATGACGCGCTAATAATATCTTTATTTACTTCAAAACTTGCTATTGCTTTTTTTCCTAAACTCTCGGCTGTATTAGAAATAAGGATAGTACTTTGAACAATATTATATGCTATTACAGGCAGCGTAACATTTAGCTGAAAGTTTCCTGACTGTCCGCAAAGCATGATTGTAGTATCGTTTCCAATAACTTGGTAACAGGCCATAATAGCTGATTCAGGAATAACTGGATTTACTTTACCTGGCATAATACTACTTCCTGGTTGTAAAGATTTTAAAGTTATATCGCTAACTCCAGAGCCAGGTCCTGAATTCATCCATCTCAAGTCATTAGAAATTTTAGTAAGTGATATAGCTATTGACTTTAAATGAGAGCTATAAAAAACTGAATCATCTTGTGAGCTTAAACCTTCAAATTTATTTTTCTTCTCAACACATTTAAATTTTGCATTCTTATTAATTGATATCAAAAACTCTTTGGCAAATAACGTATGTGCATTTATTCCAGTCCCGACTGCAGTACCACCAATTGGAAGCCGCTTTATTCTTAATAAACAACTTTTTAGACTGTCTATATTATCATCGATCTGTGATTTCCAACCTGATAATTCTTGCTCAAAAGTAATAGGCATTGCATCCATTAAATGCGTCCTACCTGTTTTTACTATATTTTTTGTTTTTTTTGCTTTTAAATTAATAATTTTTGACAATTTAATTAATGAAGGTAAAAGATTTTCAGATGCCAACATAAATGCACAATGATTAATGGCAGTTGGAATTACATCATTAGAGCTTTGTGACATATTTACATGGTCATTTGGATGAATTTTGGCTTTATATTTCTTTTTAGCAATATTGGCAATAACTTCATTCACATTCATATTAGTACTAGTGCCTGACCCAGTTTGAAAAACGTCTAGTGGAAAATTACTTGTGTCATAATTTTCTATTAAATACTGAGAGCTTTTACATATTGCGTCACAAATCTTTTTGTCAATCAATTTGAGTTTATAATTCGCCTGTGCCGCAGCAATCTTAACTTTTAAAACGCTAATAATAAATTCTTTAGGCATTACTAAATTACTAACATTGAAGTTATCAACAGCCCTTTGGGTCTGTGGGCCATATAAAGCATCTCTTGGTATCTTTACTTGACCCATACTATCTTTTTCTACTTTAAAACTTTTTTTTATTTTTTTCATATTTAAATTATCTCTTATTAACATTAATTATATAATTATA
>CACEJE010000028.1 GCA_902559815.1 uncultured Thiothrix sp. | reverse complement strand
AGCAATGTTTTTATTTTTAAGTTTCATGATACTACTATATTAACAAGTTTTCCTTTTATATATATTATTTTTTTTATATTTTTATCTATTGTGTATTTTCGAACTTCATCATAAGTGAATATTATTTCCTCTATAGCATTTTGATTAAGATTTGCATCTATTTCAACTTTCTTTCGTACCTTGCCATTAACTTGAATTACAAGAAGCATTGTATCTTCAGTTAAATATTTCTCATCAATCTTCGGCCAATTATTTATATCATTAATATTGAGGCTGTCTGAAATTTCTTTGCATATATGTGGGGTTATAGGATTCAATATTTTAAGTAACGTTACGTATGAATCAAAAAGCGTTGCATAGCTTACGTTGTTGGATAGTATACACTTTTGAATATTGTTTAAGATCTCCATGCACGTAGATGCAACAGTATTTAAACTTACCCTATTGCAATAATCATCATTTGTTTTAATAATCGCTTTATTAACAAAAATTTTTAATTTTTTTTCATCAATTGTGCTGATTTCATTTGGTGTAATTTTATTTTCATTTAATACGAAACCAGTATTCCATAGTTTATTTAAAAATTTATATGAACCCTCTACCCCATGATCAGACCACTCTAAGGAATTTTCAACTGGGGCTGCAAATATCACGAACAAACGAACTGTATCAGCCCCATATTTATCAATAAGTTTTTTAGGATCAATTGTGTTGCCTTTTGATTTAGACATCTTTGATCCATCTTTTAAAACCATACCTTGTGTAATTAATTTTTTAAAAGGCTCGTTTGTTTTAAGTAATTTCTGATCTCTTAATAATTTGTGAAAAAATCTTGCATACAACAAATGCAATACAGCATGCTCAATACCGCCAATATACATGTCTACAGGAAGCCAATAGTTTGCATCTTCTCCAATCATGTTATCCGTATCATTTGGTGAGCAAAATCTTGCTTGGTACCAACTAGACTCGAAAAATGTGTCCAATGTATCTGTTTCTCTAACAGCATTCAAACCTGTTTTTGCACATTTGGTATATTTCCAGGTTGGGTGATTGTCTAGCGGATTTCCGCTTTTTGAAAAATCTACATCTTGTGGCAACTTTATTGGTAATTCATCTTGCTCTACAGGCATTACCTCACCATCTTCTCTGTAAATTATTGGAATTGGGCAGCCCCAATATCTTTGTCTAGATATACCCCAGTCCCTTAATTTATAATTACTAACAGCCTTTCCAATATTAAGTTCCTCGAGGTATTTAATTATAGATTTAGAAGCAAGTTCACTATTTATATTGTTGAAATCTTTAGAATTAATTAGCTTTCCATTGCCAGTATATACTTCATTGTCTTTTTGCCCTCCATCAATTACTTTAATAATTTCCAGATTAAACTTTTTTGCGAAATCATAATCTCGAGTATCATGTGCTGGCACCCCCATAATTGCACCAGTTCCATATCCAGTTAGAACATAATTAGCTATCCAAATTGGTAATTTCTTTTTAGTTATTGGGTGAATAGCAAATAAACCTGTAAATATTCCATTAATTTCTTTATTTTCTGTTTTTCTAGTGTCTTTTGAATTTAAAATACCCTCAGAAAATTTCTTTATAGACGAGTTGCAATTTTCAATAATTGAGTGATCTGCTGCTAACGCAATATAAGTAACACCAAAAATAGTATCTGGCCTTGTAGTAAAAACACCAATTGATATATTTTGGTCAATCGTGGTATCAAAATATAGCTCAGCCCCATTAGATTTACCAATCCAATTTTTCTGCATAGTAACAACATTGTCAGGCCAGAATTCTTCGATTTCTTTAAGTTCTTGCAAAAGTTCTTCTGAATATTCGGTAATTTTTAAAAACCATTGAGAGATTTTCTTCTTTTCTACTAATGCGCCCGATCTCCAGCCTTTTCCATCAATTACTTGCTCGTTAGCTAAGACAGTTTTGTCTACAGGATCCCAATTAACCAAAGATTCTTTTTTGTATACCAATTTTTTCTTGAATAGTTGAATAAAGAACCATTGCTCCCATTTATAATAATCTTCTGAGCATGTAGAAATTTCTCTACTCCAATCATAGCTAAACCCAAGAGATTTTAATTGTTCTCTCATATTTTTAATATTTGAAATAGTCCAATCGTTTGGCGACAAATTGTTATCAATAGCAGCATTTTCAGCTGGCAAACCAAATGCATCCCATCCAATAGGATGAAGAACATTTTTTCCAAGCATCCTGTGATATCTTGCTAAAACATCGCTAATTGTATAATTTCTTACGTGACCCATATGTAAATTACCGCTTGGATATGGAAACATTGATAAACAGTAGAATTTTTCTATATTTTTATTAGGCACAACTTCATATGATTTATTGCCAAACCAATAATCTTGCACTTTTTTTTCAATTTCTTTTGGGTTGTATATTGATTGCATTTTTTATTTATTTCATAAATTTATTACAAAATCTATCACAAGTTGCATATAATGTCTGAATTATGATAATAAATAAAGATACGCTAGAGTTAAATCCTAAAATTTTTGCAAGAAATTTTATAAGAAATTTTTTAAAAACTGAGTCATCTTCTGGACTTTTACTTATTATTTTCAGCATATTAGCGATAATATTATCTAATTCTGATTATTCAAATTATTATTATTCATTAAAAAACACCTATCTTGCAATTGAATTTGACAATTTTTTACTTAAAGAAACAATTCATCACTGGGTTAATGATGGCTTAATGGCTATATTTTTTCTCGTAATTGGCTTAGAGCTTAAAAGAGAAATGATAAATGGACAACTATCAAGTGTCTCTAAAGTAATGCTACCAGGAATCGCTGCGGTTGGTGGAATGGTTGCGCCAGCATTAGTATATTTATTTATAAATTACGAGGAGCCTTTAGCGACTTCTGGTTGGGCAATTCCAACTGCTACTGACATAGCCTTTTCGTTAGCTGTATTAGCAGTTTTAGGAAACAGAGTTCCTGTTAGTCTAAAGATATTTTTATTATCCTTAGCCATAATTGATGATCTTGGAGCTGTCTTAGTCATAGCAATCTACTATACTTCAGAGATATCTTATACTTATCTCTTATATGCATCCGGTGTATTTATTCTCCTTATGATATTGAATTTATTAAGCGTGAGAATTATTAGTATTTATATATTTGGCGGCATATTTCTGTGGTATTTTATTCTTCATTCAGGAATTCATACAACTATAGCTGGGGTAATTTTAGCGGCAACTATTCCTTTTTCGGTTAAAAAAAGTAATCATTCACCATTAAGGTATCTAGAAGAAAAACTTCATACTTTTTCAGGATTTATAATTTTACCACTTTTTGCTTTTTTTAATGCTGATATTGATCTAGCTTCAATAAACGTATCATCATTAGGTAACCCAGTTCCTTTAGGAATTATGCTTGGTTTACTTATTGGCAAACCAATAGGTATATCAGTGCTAACTTATTTATCAGTAAAGACAAAAATTTGTAATTTACCAAGTAATATAACTATGTATGATATCATTGGAGTATCTTTTTTATGTGGCATTGGATTTACAATGAGTCTATTTATTAATACATTAGCATTTGATCAAAGTGTTTCTGCGGTTTATTTTGGTCAAGAATATTCAAAAACAGGTATTTTCTTTGGCTCAATTTTATCTGGTATAATTGGATATATAATTTTAAAAGTAAGATTAAAAACTGAAGAAAATATTACAAAAGAAAAAGAGCCGAATGCAAACAAAGAATAATACAATCTATAAAACAATTTTAACTATAAGTGGTTTAATTATAATATTTTCAGGTTTAAAAGTTGCAGATAAAATAATTGTGCCATTTTTATTATCAATGTTTATAGCACTAATATCATTTCCACTTTTAAAATTTTTTCAATCAAAAAAAATCAATACTCCAATATCTGTATCTCTAGTTCTCATTGCTATCAT
>CACEJE010000027.1 GCA_902559815.1 uncultured Thiothrix sp. | reverse complement strand
TCCAGACCAAAGAACACCAACACATATTATTGAAAAGATGAAAGAATGTTCTGACAAGGATAGTGTTCATAGATATTCAAGCTCAAGAGGCATCCCTAGACTAAGAAAAGCCATATCAAATTGGTATGAAGAAAAATTTAATGTATCTATAAATTACGAAGATGAAGCTATTGTAACAATTGGTTCAAAAGAAGGGTTGGCTCACTTAGCTTTAGCAACACTTAATCACGGTGATTCTGTTATTGTCCCAAGCCCTGCATATCCTATTCATCCTTATGGCGCTGTTATTGCAGGAGCTGAAATTATATATATCAAAGTTGAAAATGATAACGATAATTTTTTTCAGTCTCTTGATGCTGCTATCAATAATTCATGGCCTACACCAAAAATGATTATTGCAAATTTTCCATCTAACCCTACTACTAAATGTGTTGATCTTAGTTTTCTAGAGGAACTAGTTCGAATTGCCAAAAAATATAATATATACCTTGTTCATGATATCGCATATGCCGATATTGTTTTTGATGGTTATAAAGCACCATCTATACTTCAGGTAAAAGGTGCAAAAGATATATCTGTAGAATTTTATACATTATCAAAATCATATAATATGCCCGGTTGGAGAATTGGTTTCATGTGTGGAAACAAAAAATTAGTAAATGCTTTATCAAGAATTAAATCTTATGTTGATTATGGGACATATACACCTTTGCAAGTCGGTGCAATAGCAGCCTTAGAGGGCCCACAGGACTGCGTAATAGATATTACGAATATGTATAAAAGCAGAAGAGATGCTTTATGCAAAGGTTTAAATGATATTGGGTGGAATGTTAACCCACCATTAGCAACAATGTTTGTGTGGGCTGAAATTCCAGATAAGTATAAAAGCATTGGGTCATTAGAATTTAGCAAGATATTACTAAAAGAAAATAATGTCGCAGTATCTCCAGGAATAGGCTTTGGCAAACATGGTGATGATTTTGTAAGGTTTAGTTTGATTGAAAATGAACAAAGAACTAAGCAAGCTGTAAGAAATTTAAAAAATATTATATAATTAAAATTTATGGAAAACAAAACTATTAAAATTGGAATTGCAGGTGTTGGCACTGTCGGATGCGGTGTAATTAATCTTTTAAAAAGAAATAACGAAGAAATATTTAAAAGAACTGGCTTCAATATAAAAGTTGTTTGTATTTCTGCTAAGAATAAAGATAAAAAAAGAGATTGTAATGTAGATCAATACAATTTCTATACAGATCCTTTAAAAATGATTGAAAATGAGGACATCAATATTCTTGTAGAATTAATTGGTGGTGAATCAATCGCAAGAAACCTTGTTAAAAAATCCTTGGAAAAAAATATACATGTTGTTACTGCTAATAAAGCTTTAATAGCTCTGCATGGTAATGAAATATCTGATCTAGCTCAGAAAAATAATTGTGACGTTGCCTTTGAGGCTTCTGTTGCTGGAGCTGTACCTATAATAAAAGTTATAAAAGAATCTTTAAACGCTAATAAAATAGAATGGATTGCTGGAATTATTAATGGAACAACAAATTTTATTCTTACTAGCATGCTTAAAACAAAAAAAGACTTTAAGGATGTTTTGCTTGAAGCTCAAGAATTAGGCTACGCAGAATCTGATCCGTCATTTGATGTTGGTGGTATTGATGCAGCCCATAAATTAACTATATTGTCATCAATATCATTTGGTATTAATTTAAATTTTGATGCAATTTATGTTGAAGGTATTGAGAATATTGAATTAGATGATCTGAATTATGCAAAAGAATTAGGATATGTAATTAAGCATTTAGCAATTGCGAGATCAAATGAATCTGGTGTCGAACTTAGAGTTCATCCTTGTCTAATACCAAATTCAAGACTTATAGCTAATGTGGACGGCGTTAAAAATGCTGTCGTTGTTTCTGCAGATGCATCTGGACCCACACTGTATTATGGTGCTGGAGCAGGAAGTTATGCTACAGCGTCCTCAGTTGTTTCTGACATTATCAATGTTTCAAAAAATATTGTTTATAACTCAAATGGTAATTTACCGCTACTTAATTACCAACCCAATAAACTTAAAAAAGTAAATATACTTAAAATTGAGCAAATTAAATCAAGATACTACTTGAGAATAAGGGTTACTAATAAACCAGGAGTGCTAGCAGATATAACAAAAATATTGGGAGGTAAGTCAATCAGTATTGAATCTATATTGCAAAAAGAAGATTTGGTTAATGACGCGAATGTACCAATAGTTTTGGTAACACATGAAGTTTTAGAAAAAAATATTATCGAAGCTTTATCTAGCATTGAAAATCTAGACGTTGTTAAAGGCAAGATAGTAAAAATTAGAATTGAAGAATTGAATTAATCTTTTATTAGATATTATTTTTGATATAATTTTTTACAGTTTCAGAATCGTTGTCCAGCTCAATAAATTTTTCATTATCATTTAAAATCTTTTTTAAAGAATCAGGCTGCTCAGGATAAATACCTATAGATTTATAAATAGAGTCTGGAAATTTAGCCGGATGTGCACAAGCAAGCGAAATATTTATACTATTTTTATCTAGGTTATCCATAATACTTAAACTTGTTGCAGTATGTGGGTCAGCAACATAGTTATACTTTTCATAATATTTTTTTATAGTTAGCGAGGTAATTTGATCATCAACTGCATTAGATTTATAAAAAAGCTTCAAGTGCTCTAGTATACTTCCGCTTATATTATATTTTTTATTTTTTGAAAATGACTCCATTAAGAATTTAAGTTTATCCGAATTATAATCAAGTGACTCAAATAGCTGTCTCTCAAAGTTACTAGAAATTTGAATGTCCATGCTTGGACTTATCGTGCTTTTTACTTGTTTTAAGGACATATCGCCATTACTAATTGTACGATGCATAATATCATTTGAGTTAGTTGCTACGTATAGCTTTTCTATAGGCAAACCCATTAGCCCTGAAATATGAGCGGCATAAACATTACCAAAATTTCCAGTAGGCACTATAAAATTAATTTTTTTATTTTTATTTTTGGTTTGCAAATAAGCCCAGAAAAAATATACTGATTGAGAAATTATTCTTGCCCAATTTATTGAATTTATAGCAGATAAAGATGTGATTTTTCTTAGATCTTCTGATACAAATAATTTTTTAACAATATTTTGACAGTCGTCAAAATTACCATTTATAGCTATATTATAAACATTATCTGATTTAACAGATGTCATTTGTTTTCTTTGTATTTCAGATGTTTTATTTTTTGGATGTAAAATAAATATATTTATATTGTCTTTATCTTTGCAAGCATCTATTGCAGCTGAACCTGTATCACCAGAGGTGGCACCTATTACTGTTATTCGTTTATTTTGTTTCTTTAAGTAGTATTGAAATAGATTGCCAAGCATTTGTAATGGATAATCTTTAAACGCAAGTGTTGGCCCGTGAAATAGTTCTAATATAAATTTATTTTCATTTATATTTATAAGTGGCGCTATTTTATCATGGGTAAATACACTGTATGTTTCTTCGGCAATATATCTAAGCTCAGACTCGGATATTGTATCACCAACATAATTAAACAGTATTTTTGTAGCTAGCTCACTATATGATAAATTTTTAATATCCAACATGTTAATACTAGGCCATTTCTTTGGCATATATAAACCACCATCAGGAGCTAATCCTTCTATAATTATTTTATCAAACTCTTTATTTAATAAAGAATTTCTTGTGCTAAAGTATTTCATTTAATTTTTTTTCTTGGTTAATTTTTGTGCAAGACCTATATAATCCTTTGGTGATAATTTTAGAAGATATTCTTTAATATTATCGTCTAAATCACAAGATTTTATTATAGAGTGTATAGTTTGTTTGTTTAAACTTTTCCCTCTAGTAGAATTCTTAATAATATCATAGCTGTTTTCAATGTTGTGAAATCTCATTACAGTCTGTATTGGCTCTGCTAAGAGTTCCCAGCTTTCATCGAGATCATTGTTTATTTTTTGAATATTTATATCAATTTTATTCATGCCTTTAATCAGGGACGTTATTGAAATATAAAAATGTGAGTATATTACACCCAAATTTCTTAATACAGTTGAATCAGTTAAATCCCTCTGAAATCTTGATATTTGTAATTTTTTTCCAATAGCTTGCGATAATGATGTTACTATTTCTAAATTGCCCTCAGCATTTTCAAAATTTATTGGATTAATTTTATGAGGCATCGTTGATGATCCTACTTCAGACTTTATTTTTCTTTGCTTAATGTAATCCAGCATAATGTACATCCAGATATCTCTTGCAAAATCTATTAGGATGTTTGAAATTAATGAAATATCATTTAAAGATTCAGCAATCCAATCGTGATTCTCAATTTGTGTTGTATTCTCATTTTGCTTTAAACCTAAAGTATTAAGAAATTTCTTTGTTTCAATATCCCATTTAACCTGTGGTAAAACAAAATAGTGAGCATTATAGTTTCCAACAGCACCATTCATTTTTCCATAAATTTCTCTAGTTTCAAAAAATCTTAATTGTTTTTTAACTCTTGAGGTAAATACTTTTAACTCTTTCCCAAATGTTGTCGGTGATGCTTTTTGCCCATGTGTTCTTGAAATCATTGCAGTATTTGAATATTTTTTTTCGTACTTATTTATAATTTTTATTAGTTCATTTATTTTTTTTAGTAAAATTTTTCTTGTTTCGATAAACATTAATGCATAAGAGATATTATTAATATCTTCAGAGGTTGCGCAAAAATGAATAATTTCTTTTTTATCTTTTAGAGTTTTATGCTTATCAAATTTTTCAATTAAAAAATATTCTATTGATTTAACATCATGATTTGTAATATTTTCAATTTTTTTAATATTTTGAGCGT
>CACEJE010000026.1 GCA_902559815.1 uncultured Thiothrix sp. | reverse complement strand
TGCACTTCTAGCTATTTGCGCACCTTTTTTTGGTTTCATTTCTACACAGTGAATACTTGTTCCTAAAGGAATTTTACTTAAAGGCATGCAATTACCAACTTTAATTGGCACATTATTACCAGATAGAATCTCATCTCCAACTTTTAATTTATTTGGAGCTATAATGTATCGTCTTTCGCCATCTTTGTATAAAACTAGCATTATATGAGCTGATCTATTCGGATCATATTCTAATCTCTCAATAGTTCCTGGCACATCATATTTATTTCTTTTAAAATCAATTAATCTATATTTTTGCTTATGACCGCCACCTACATGCCTAGTTGTAATTTTTCCAGTATTATTTCTACCGCCCGTTTTAGATTTCTTTTGTAATAATTTTGAGAAAGGTTTGCCCTTATGCAAACCCTCAGTTTTTACACTAACTGTAAATCTTTTTCCTGGAGATGTTGGTTTTGACAGTATTGTAGCCATGATTAACTAGCGCCCCCTAAATCTATATCTTGCCCATCTTTTAATGTGACATATGCTTTTTTATAGTTTTTTCTTTTTCCGCGTGTTCTTCCAAAGACTTTTTGTTTTCCAGTTACATTTAGGATATTCACATTAACAACATCAACCTCAAATAATTTTTCAATAGCTTCTTTTACTTCAGCCTTAGTAGCATTTTGTGCAACTTTAAAAGTTTGCTGCTTAACATTGTCTGCAATCATCACAGATTTTTCAGAAACGTGAGGCATTAATATAATTTTTGATAGATCTGATATATCCATTTTTATCCCCCAAACCTTTTTTCAAAACCTTCTAAGGCATCCTTAACAATTAAAATATTTTTAAAAGAAAGCATTAAAGGCGGATCTAAATAGTCAACTGTTGCAATGCCAACATTTTTTATGTTTCTTGCTGACAGAAATAATTTTTCATCAATAGAATTTGTAACTATTAAAACAGAATCTAAATTATACTTGTTTAAAATTTTATTTACTTCCTTAGTTTTAACTTCTTTGAGATTAATTTTATCAATTGCAATAACTCTTTTTAATCTTATAAGCTCTGACATAATTGATCTCATTGCAACTTTAAACATCTTTTTATTTATTTTTTCACTATAGTTTCTTTTCCCCGAGGCAAATGTTACTCCACCTCCTCTCCATATTGGTCCTCTTGTTGTACCAGCTCTAGCTCTACCTGTCCCTTTTTGTCTCCAAGGTTTTTTTCCACCGCCTCTTACATCAGACCTATTTTTTTGCGAGCTAAGATTATCTCTACCGTTAGAAAAGTATGAAGTTATTACTTGATGCACTAGGGTTTTTTTATAATCAACATTAAAACAATCGTCTGATATTTTAAATGATTCATTTTTTGGCAATATATTAATTTCCATTACTTAGACCCTTTAATTTTTTTAACTGATTGAGTTAACTCAACAATTCTTCCATTAAAACCCGGAACTGCGCCTTTGACTAAAATTAATTTTTTATCAGCATCTATTTTAACTATCTGTAAATTTTTTCTTGTTACCATTTCGTCACCCATTTGACCTGCCATTTTTTTTCCTTTAAAAACTCTTCCAGGAAATTGACATTGACCAGTGGATCCAGGTGTTCTATGTGAAATTGAGTTTCCGTGTGTTGCGTCTTTACCTTTAAAATTATGTCTTTTTATTGTTCCAGCAAATCCTTTACCTTTTGATCTTGAGCGAACATTTATATATTCGCCCTCTTCAAAATGTGTGGCCTCAAACTCTTGTCCGATTTTAATTTCATCTAGATTACTTACTCTGAATTCTTTAATATTTTTTTTTGGTTTAAGATTATTTTTTTTGAAGTGTCCAAGAATGGGTTTTTTGGTTTTATTTTCTTTGAGGTCGATACTAGATATTTGAAGCGCATTATAACCATCAGACTCTATAGTCTTAATCATTGAAACAATATTTGTCTCAATTTTTAAAACGGTTACAGGTATAGACTGGCCATTTTCGTTAAATACCCTTGTCATACCAACTTTTTTTCCTAATAACCCAATATTCATTTAATTCTCTTCTAAATGTAAAAATAAAAAAATCTAGGTAATAAAATCCGTAACCTAGACTGACTAAGTAAGTTTGGTGATTATACACTAATAATTGAGCTAGAAAAGCTTAATTTAGCTTGATTTGTACGTCAACACCAGCTGCTAAATCCAACTTCATTAATGCATCTACTGTCTTATCAGTTGGATCAAGTATATCCATAATTCTCTTATGGGTTCTTATTTCATATTGGTCTCTAGCATCTTTATCAACGTGCGGAGATATCAATATAGTAAATCTTTCCATTTTTGTCGGAAGTGGTATAGGGCCCCTAACTCTTGCGCCAGTTCTTTTTGCTGTTTCGACTATTTCAACCGCAGACTGGTCGATCAACTTATGATCAAAGGCTTTAAGCCTTATTCTAATATTTTGTGTAGCATTTTCAGTTTTTTTTACCACTTTATTGTCCCGAGTGTTTACTTATAATTTCTTCAGAAATATTTTTTGGAGCTTCCATATATTTTGAAAATTCCATCGAATAAACTGCTCTACCTTGAGTAGCCGATCTTAAGTCAGTAGCATACCCAAACATTTCTTTTAATGGAACCTCTCCCCTTATTACTTTACCTGCTGGACTATCTTCCATAGCTCCAATTATACCTCTTCTTCTATTTAAATCACCTACTACATCACCCATATAATCTTCAGGTGTAACAACTTCAACTTTCATAACTGGCTCCAATAATGCTGGGTCGGCTTTTTTAGCACCTTCTTTAAAACCCATAGAACCTGCTATCTTAAATGCCATTTCAGACGAGTCAACGTCATGAAAAGTTCCGTCATATAGTGTTACCTTTACATCTTCAACTGGGTAACCAGCTATTACACCATTTAACATTTGTTCTTGAATTCCTTTATCTACAGCAGGAATATATTCTTTTGGAATTGCCCCTCCAACAATTTCGTTCACAAACTCATATCCAGATCCAGGTTCTTGAGGTTCAATTTTTAAGTAGACATGTCCATATTGACCTCTTCCACCACTTTGTCTTACGAATTTACTTTCTTGATCAACTGGTTTTCTAATGCACTCTCTATATGCTACTTGAGGCGCGCCAACATTTGCTTCAACGCTAAATTCTCTTTTCATTCTATCAACAATAATTTCTAAGTGTAATTCACCCATTCCAGAAATAATTGTTTGTCCAGACTCCTCGTCTGTTTTTACTCTAAAAGAAGGATCTTCTTGTGCCAATTTTTGTAATGCTATTCCCATTTTTTCTTGATCAGCTTTAGTTTTTGGTTCAACCGCTACTGCTATTACCGGCTCAGGGAATTCCATTCTTTCTAAGGTAACCAATTTAGATGGATCACATAATGTGTCGCCAGTTGTAACGTCTTTTAAACCAACGGCAGCAGCTATATCTCCAGCTCTTACCTCTTTAATTTCTTCTCGAGAGTTAGAATGCATTTGTAATATTCTTCCAACTCTTTCTTTTTTTCCTTTGGTAGAATTTGATACTGCAGAACCTGCAGTTAAAACCCCCGAATACACTCTAAAGAATGTTAAAGTACCTACAAATGGATCAGTTGCAATTTTAAAAGCTAATGCAGAAAAACTTTCCTCATCAGAAGCTTCCTTTTTAACTTCCTCATCATGTTCATCTAATCCTTTTATTGCTGGAATATCTAAGGGTGATGGTAAGTATCTTATTACAGCATCAAGCATAGCTTGAACACCTTTATTTTTAAAAGCTGAACCACACAATGCAGGTACTATTTCATTAGATAAAGTTCTAATTCTTAACCCCTGGTGAATTTCTTCAGCAGATAAGTCTCCATCATTTAGGTATTTATCCATTAGTTCTTCGCTAGCTTCAGCAGCTGACTCTACCATTTCTTCTCTATATTTATTGCATAATTCTAATAGCTCATCCGGTATATCTTTCTCTTCGAAAGTAGTTCCCATATCAGCTTCATTCCAATATATAGCTTTCATTTTTATCAAATCAACTACACCCTTAAAATTATCTTCTGCTCCTATTGGAATCTGAATTGGTACAGCATTTGAACCGAGTCTATCTTTAATCTGATTTACAACTCTTAAAAAATCTGCTCCTGAACGGTCCATTTTGTTAACGAAAGCCATTCTTGGAACATTATATTTTGAAGCTTGCCTCCAAACTGTTTCAGATTGTGGTTCAACTCCGCCTACAGCACAAAAAACAGCACAAGCCCCATCTAAAACTTTAAGAGATCTTTCAACCTCAATAGTAAAATCTACGTGACCTGGTGTATCTATTATATTTATTCTGTGTTGATCAAAAGATTTTTCCATACCTTGCCAAAAACAAGTTGTTGCTGCAGAGGTAATTGTTATTCCGCGTTCTTGCTCCTGCTCCATCCAGTCCATAGTTGCAGCGCCATCATGTACTTCACCTATTTTATGCGAAAGACCAGTATAAAATAAAACTCGTTCTGAAGTTGTTGTCTTACCAGCATCAATGTGCGCCATTATGCCAATATTTCTATATCGATCTAAGGGTGTTTCTCTAGACATTATTATTCCTTGGTTACCATCTAAAATGTGAAAATGCTTTATTTGCTTCAGCCATTTTCAATGTGTCTTCACGTTTTTTCATCGCAGCTCCTTTATTCTCAGAAGCATCTTGTATTTCACCTGCAAGTTTACGCATCATAGATTTTTCATTCCTTTTTCTTGCAGAATCAATAAGCCATCTCATAGCTAATGTGTTTTGTCTTGAAGCTTTAACTTCTACGGGAACTTGATAGGTTGCTCCCCCAACTCTTCTAGACTTCACTTCTACTTGTGGACGAACATTTTCAAGAGCTTTATTTAAAATAGCTAATCCATCCTTAGCATTATTTTTTTTTGCTAGTTCATCTAAAGCGTCATATATAATATTTTCAGCAACCGATTTTTTACCATGCATCATTAATGCATTTATAAATTTTGCCAACTGTATATCTCCATATTTTGGATCAGGCAATATTTCTCTTTTCGGGACTTCTCTTCTTCTAGGCATAATTATTATTTTTTAGTTTTAGCTTTTTTTGAGCCGTATTTTGATCTTCCTTGTTTTCTGTTTTCAACACCTTGTGTATCTAAGCTTCCTCTAACTATGTGATATCTGACACCTGGTAAATCCTTTACCCTACCTCCTCTTAAAAGAACAACAGAGTGCTCTTGAAGGTTATGACCTTCTCCCCCAATATAACTAGTAACTTCAAATCCGTTTGTTAATTTAACCCTAGCAACTTTTCTAAGCGCGGAATTAGGTTTCTTTGGAGTTGTTGTATAAACTCTAGTACAGACCCCTCTTTTTTGCGGGCAAGACTCAAGCGCAGGCACTGTACTTTTAGCCTTTTGAGTTTTTCTCGGTTTTCTAACTAATTGGTTTATAGTTGTCATAATTTTTAATTGTAACAAAATCTTTTCGTGTTGCGGATTGTAGGAATAGCACGCTCTACTGTCAAGGATTATTCTACATTTGCCTCCGTAACTTCGTCGGAAGCAACTTCCGAAAGCTCTTTTTGCATGATATCTTCATTACTTTCAGTGTTATTATCAGCATCAGTATAATTATTGCTTTGAATATTATTTCTTGCCTCTTTTCTTTCTTTATGGAAATCTAAACCGGTGCCGGCAGGAATCAATCTTCCAACTATTACATTCTCTTTTAAACCTTTGAGTGTATCGCTTGCTCCTTTTACAGCTGCTTCTGTCAAAACTCTTGTTGTCTCTTGGAATGAGGCTGCAGAAATAAATGACTCTGTAACCAACGAAGCTTTTGTTATTCCTAATAAAACCGGATCAAAGATTATAGGTTTTTTCTTTTCTTCAAGTAATTTTTTATTCTCTTCAAGTACATTGGCTCTTTCTGCTTGTTCTCCTGCTAGATATTCTGAATCACCAGGCTCAACAATTTCAACTTTTCTAAGCATTTGTCTTACAATCACCTCAATATGCTTATCATTTATTTTTACACCTTGTAACCTATAAACATTCTGAACTTCAGTTACTAAGTAATTTGCTAATGCAGGTATACCTAATAATCTTAAAATATCGTGAGGTGTTAGCTCGCCATCAACAACAATTTCTCCTTTTTCAATACTTTCTCCTTCATAAACATTTATATTTCTATATTTAGGTATTAATGTCTCAGTGCTCTCGCCAGATTCGTTAGTTATTACAAGCCTT
>CACEJE010000025.1 GCA_902559815.1 uncultured Thiothrix sp. | reverse complement strand
ACGAGGATGATGTATGGTCTACTTTTCCATCAGAAAATGATCGCTTTGCAGGTTGGGCAAAAAGAATGGGCGAGCTGCAAGCTCAAGCATATGATATCCAATATAAATGGGATAAAATTTCTATCGTAAGACCTGCAAATGTTTATGGTCCATTTGATAATTTTGATTCCAAAAATGCTATGGTAATACCAAGCTTAATAAGTAGAGCTTGTTCTGGGGAGAGACCTTTATCAGTTTGGGGGGACGGAAGTCCTGTAAGAGATTTTATACACTCTGAAGATGTCGCTGACGGCATGTTAAAAGTAGTTGAAATTGGTTATAATAAACCAGTAAATTTAGGCAGTGGTAATGGAGTAACAATAAAAGAAATTGCTACTTCAATTGCGGGAAAAATGACTGATGATTGTCAAATAATATGGGACGAAAGCAAACCTTCGGGTGATGCAAAAAGAATTATGAATACAAAACGCGCGCAATCACTCGGTATTCATCCGCGAATAAACTTGGACAAAGGTATAGAAGATACAATCAATTGGTATAACAAATATATAAATGAAGGATTTGAAAGGTATAATGCATTTACAGATAAACTATATACCAATAAATAAATATATTGTGATATAGTTAGTTATCAATGACTTATAGAAATTTTAGATAAAAAAAAAGGGGACAAAATGACTAAAAAGGCACTTATTTTGACTTGGGAAAGTTATCAAGATCATGAGGTAGTTTATCCATTTTACAGAGTTCAGGAAGAAGGGTTTGAAGTTGATATTATGGCAAACAAATTGGGAAGAATATTTGGCATACTAGGGACTTATAATGAATGTACACAATCAGTATATGATTTAGATGACCAAAATCTTTTTGATAAGCATATGAATGATTATGATTTATTAATTATTCCTGGAGGAGTTAAAGCTTTAGAATATCTAAGACAACACAAGAGTGCATTAAAATTTATTAAAGAATGGGACGAGAAAAATAAAACAATCGCTTGCATTTGTCATGGAGCACAATTATTAATATCTTCAAAAATTACTTCGGGAAGAGATGTGTCAGGTTATTATAGTATAATGGATGATATTTCTAATTCTGGTGCAAACTACGTTGATGGACCTGCAGTAATTTCAGATAATCTTGTTAGTTGTCCTCATTATAAATGGATGGGCCAATGGATGAAAGCAGTATTCGAAGTTTATAATAAAAAATAAATAATGGTTTCTGTAGAGAAAAAATATAAAAATGTTGTTGTAAATAAACCTTGGGGTTATGAATACCTCGCATATGAAAATGAACATGTAGGTTTATGGTTTTTGCATATTGAAAAAGATCATCAAACATCATTTCATTGTCATCCAAAAAAAGATACTGGTTTAATTGTTTTAGATGGGTCTGTAGATGTCTCTTTTTTTAATGACATAAATCGATTGGTCTCTGGTAGAAAAATAATGATTAGAAAAGGTCTTTTTCATTCAACTAAAGCATTATCTGATGGCGGTGCAAATATTTTTGAAATAGAAACTCCTAAAATCAAACATGATTTGGTAAGATTAGAAGATAAATATGGCAGAGAAGCCAAGCCTTACGAAGGTAAGTCTTCCGAAAAAGAAAAAGATAAAGAATGCATTTTTTTTAAAGACCCTAAAGAAAATCAAAAAGATACTTATATTTTTTCTAATTGCAAAATATTAGTAGAAAGTATTCAAAGTAAAGAGAAATTTTTAAAAATTCACGATTATGAAAACATAATATTCCTTAATGGTGGAATTATTACCGATCAAGATAATATATTTGTTGCAAGTCCAGGAGATGTAATCGCCGCTCACATTGTGAAAAGATTACTTAACACATTTAGTAATATTCATCCTAAAACGACTATTATGATAATTAAACCGTTAGAGGGTGAAGTATAATTAAAAATGAATTCTACAAGCTCAGATCATGTGCCACCAGGCTTTGAAAACGAACTAAATAATATTGCAATTGATTTTGATGGTGTGATTCACAATTTTGAAAAAGGTTGGTATGACGGAACTTGTTATGGTGAACCTTTGCCTGGTTCTTTAGAAGCATTAAAAACTCTATCTCAAAAATACAATATAATAATATTTACCGCAAAAGCTAAAAGTAATAGGCCATTAGTTAATGGAAAAACTGGCACTGAATTAGTAAAGGAGTGGTTAGAAAAATATAATGTTTTACAATATGTTAAAGAAATAACAAGTGAAAAACCAAGAGCTAAAATATATATTGATGACAATGGTTATAGATTTTGTTCTTGGGATAACACCTTAAACGACTTAGAGGATATTCTTTGAAAAATATAAGATTAGAAATTTTCAAAAAAGCATCTTTATGCAGGAACTTTGAAAATGAATTATATAAAAAAGTACAAGATAAAATTATAAAATTTCCTGTTTATCTTTCAGCTGGGCAAGAATTTATAGCTTCCTCGATAGCAGTAAAAATGCAAGAATTAAATATATCTCCGGATATCTTTATTCAACATAGAGGACACTCAACTTATTTAGCATTCGGAGGTGATATTTATTCACTGATAGATGAAATGTTAGGAAGAAAGTCTGGTTGTGCAAATGGTATGGGCGGTTCCGCATCAATACAATGTAAGGAAAAAAATATTTATGGACACGATGGTTTAATGGGTAATCAGGTACCAATTGGTGTAGGAGCTTGCTTTGCAAGCAAGACTCCAACTGTAATTTTTGTTGGTGATTCTGCAGCTGAAGAAGATTATTCATTGAGCTCTATAGGATGGGCTTCAACAAAAAAACTCCCAATACTTTTTATAGTCGAGGATAATAATTTATCTATTTTAACTGAAAAAAAAGTTCGAAGAAATTGGGAGATGCATGATGTTGCCACAGGTATGAAAGTTAAAAGTTATGATATCAAAGACGATCCAATGGAAATATATGATCATTTGAAAAATTCATTTAACGAACCTATTTTATTAAATATAAATACAGTAAGAAAATTTTGGCATGCTGGAGCGGGAACAGATGGAGAAAATTTTGATAGGTATAAAGAAGAGATGAATTTTTTTGGTAAAGAAGGTAGAGAAATCGATGAATATAATAATAAATTGGTATTAGGTGCATGGAAAAAACAGTTAGAGAAACAATAAAGGATATAACTAGAATACATCTTTTAGAAAAGAAGAGTATGTGCTTCGGGCAATGTCTCACAGCTGTAGGCTGGGTAGGTGGTACATTACCAGAACTATACGAAGATGATGGCATGGTAGAAGTTGCAACTTCTGATGTAGCAAATGGAGGTTTTGTTGTTGGCGCAGGATTAAAAGGAATAAGACCAATTTATGTTGTACGATACCAAGGTTTTCAATGGTATAACGCACCTATAATTGTTAACTATGCCTGTAAAAGTAAAGAGATATGGGATATACCATGTCCAATATTTATACGAAGTATAGCTATGGAAGGAGCTATTGGCCCTGTAGCTGGCTCTTCTCATCATTCTTTATTTCAAAGAATGCCAGGCAGTAAGATTATTGCACCAATGACACCAAAAGAGTATCAATATTCATATGATAAATTTATGAAAGATGATGATGTATATTATATATCAGAGCATAGAAGAAGTTATGACAATACATTAGAGCTTGAGGATATAATTTATGAGAACGCTGACTTTACTTTGTTTCCTATATCTATAACAAGATTTGATGCAGAAAAGGCAAGATTAAAATTAGAAGAAGAAGGTTATAAAATTAATATTATTCATCAGTTATGGATAAAGCCATTTGTGTTTAAAGATGAATGGAAAAAAGCTTTAACGGGAAGTAAGTACGGAGCTATGGTACTTGATGATGATTATGAGGAAGGTGCCGCTTCAAGTATTGCTCATAATATGATGATTGATGTTTGTAAAAAAGTTTACACATTTGGATTAGAGCATAGAACTGCTGGTTTTCATCCGGACGTCGACAATTTGCCTCCGTCTCCAGAAGCAATTGTCGAAAAAGTTAAATTTATAATTAACCAAAACTCATAATTAAATATGTTTGAAGATAAAAATGTATTAGTAACTGGTGGTAGTGGAATGATTGGTAGGCAGCTTGTATCTATTCTTTTAGAAAATGGTGCAAAGGTACATGTTGCTGACTTAAATCAACCAATCAACATGTCAGAAAAAATTATTTTTCATAATATCGATTTAAAAGATTTTAATAATTGCAAAGAAGTTTGCAAAGATATGGACTATGTTTTTAATTTAGTTGGTATTAAATGTTCGCCAAAGGTTTGTTTAGAAAGACCAGCAGATATAATGGGCCCCATGCTCCAATTTAATACAAATATGCTTGAGGCTGCAATGTTGGCTAAAGTAAAATGGTATCTATACACAAGTACTGTTGGAGTTTATGAGCCAGCTGAAGTTTTATATGAAGATGATGTATGGAATTCTCAACCTTCTAAAAATGACTGGTATGGTGGTTGGGCAAAAAGAATGGGGGAACTTCAATGCCAAGCTTACGAAAAACAGTTTGGAAAAGGAAAATGTTCAATTGTAAGACCTGCTAATGTTTATGGCCCGTATGATAATTTTAATCCTGAAAATGCAATGGTTATTCCATCGTTAATAAGGAAAGCACATGATAGTGATATATTAGAGGTTTGGGGCGATGGCTCTGCAATAAGAGATTTTATACATTGTAGAGACGTTGCATTAGGAATGATACATTTAGTTAAAAATAAAGTTACAGAGCCTGTAAATTTAGGAAGCGGGTCAGGAATATCTATAAAAGAAATTGCTGATATTGTTGCTACAAGATTTTCAAAGAAAATAAAATGGCTTGCTGATAAACCTACTGGTGACGCGAAAAGAGTTTTTGATACAAAAAGAGCTAAAAAATATGGGTTTGAAACAACTGTTTCTCTTGAATCAGGAATTAACGAAACAATAAATTGGTTTCTAGAGAATAAAGATGTAATTGATAAGAGATATAATGTATTTAAGTAAAGTTTCTCTTGCAGGATTTCACAGTGATGCCAAAAATAAATAAGGTTTTAGCAATCCAATGTTATGGTCCCAGCGGAACTACTCTACTTCATAGTTTAATGGATGATCATCCTGAAATAATTTCAATGCCATTATTATTTCCCATACCTATATATTACTTATGGGACAAATATTTAGTAAATAGTAAAAAAAACTTTAAATTAATTGAAAAAATAATAAAAGAAAACTTACCAGTGCTATTTGACCCTAAATGTGCAGGTGGTGATGATAGTCTACTACATATGGGCGAAAATGAAGACAAACTCGTAAAAGTTGATGAAAAGGTTTTTTTTAATAATCTTAATAAATATTTTTCAAATATTAAGGAAATAAAAAGAAAAGACTTTTTATTAGGAATATATATTGCCTATAATCAATGCTACGAAAAGGATTTACAGAATATTAAATATCTATGCTTTCCATTACACGACCAAACAAAAAAACATGCAGAATATTTAAGTAATGATTTTAATGAAGTAAAAATCTTACATGTTGTTCGAAATCCAGTAAAATCAATTGGTTCAATAGTAAAACATATAAATTCAAACCATCAAAAATTTTCTCTATTTAAAAGTTTAATGCAATGCGCAGTATCAAATATAATTTTAGAACTTAGAGAGCATTGGGAAGAAAAAAAATACCGTGTATATGGAAAAACGCCATACTTAGCTGATAATTCAATTACTCAAACAAAATATATAAGACTCGAAGATATTCACTTAAAAAGAGAAGAGGTAATGAAAAAAATAACCTTATGGATAAATATAAAAAATCATTCAGCTTTATCAAAATCAACTTTTATGGGTATGCTTTGGCATAATAGAGCAGAATCATTAAAAACTAGTGGTACATCAAAAAAAATTATTTCTCAAAAACAAAATAAATTTATAAATATAATAGATAATTTTAGATTAAAATTATTATGTAAAAATGAGTTAGAATATTTTAAGTATTATAAATTTAATCTATATGATAAATTTAACCTGTACTTTATTTTACCCTTTTTAATTTTTTTACCTTTTAAGTGTGACTTTAATTATAATAGGTTTATGTGCAGGATTTATGCGATGCTTAGGTGTTATTCAAATAAAAAAACACCTCTACATTTGCAAGTTTTTAAAAACAAATCCTATGATAAAATTGGGCATTTTTTAGCAATATCTGAGTGGATTCTATTAAACCACGTTAATAACACATTACCTGAAAATGAGCTTATAAAAGTTAAAATTAAAATAAATTTTAAATTAATAGATATTAGTATTTTTATTTTTTCTTTTCCACTTTTTATATTAAGAATTTTGTTAAATTATTTTTTATTGAGAATTACAATGCTAAAAATTTGGTATAAACTAATTTTTTTAAAAGAGAAGATCAATATAACTGAGCTTAACTAGTTATAATAAATTTGCATACCATATTTTAGTAGTGTATGGAACATTATAAAAATCTCTCTTTTTTAAATAAGAATGAATATCTGATATGATTTTTTTAAAATTATTTCCTGCCTGCCTGCTTAAGGTTTCATGTGATTCCCAAGCAGAAATAATATCCTGTGTTTTCATTTTGACAATAAAATGTTTTTGTATATTTTTTACTTTAGTAAACATATTGCTTTTACTTATTACATCTGTGGGATCTTCTCTTCTCGTTCCATAATTATAGTTTGGTATATGTTTTCTAATAATTTTTTCAATTTCTTTCTGAACTGGATCACTTAGATCCCTATGATTCCACATGCAGGCAAATGATCCTTTATTTTTTAAAATTCTTTTTGTTTCTTTTAATGCGTGCTCTTGATTTATAACATTAAATGAGGATCCAAAAAAAACATGATTTACTGAGCTGTCGTTTATATTAGTTTTTTCACCAGTTCCTTCAA
>CACEJE010000024.1 GCA_902559815.1 uncultured Thiothrix sp. | reverse complement strand
ATTGGATAAAAATTGGAAATTATTTGTCTCAATTGCTGATGTATCTCATTATATCGAGGACAATTCTCATATAGACAAGGAAGCAAAAAGTAGAGGCACATCTGTTTATTTTCCAAATTATGTAATACCAATGTTACCTGAAATCTTGTCAAATAACTTATGCTCATTAAGACAAGGGGAAGATAAGTATACGATAACGGCTGAAATGATAATTGATAGTACTGGAAAAATAAAATCATACAAATTCTATAACTCAATCATTAATTCCTATGCAAGACTGACTTATAATCAAATTGATATTTTTCTAAAGAATAAAAAAATAATAAAAAATAAAAATATTATAAAAAATATTGATAACTTATACTCTCTATATAAAGTTTTAAAAAAATCAAGAGAAAAAAGAAATGCAGTTGAGTTCGAAACTCAAGAATTTTCTTTTATAGTTGGAAAGAATAATGAAATAAGAGGTATTAAAAATAATAAGAGACTCGAATCACAGAAGATAATTGAAGAATGTATGATTGCTGCAAATGTTTCGAGTAGTCTATTTATAAAAAAAAATAAATTTAATTCTTTATATAGAGTTCACGATGAACCATCATTAGAGAAAATTGAAGAATCTGCAATCACTTTAAAAAATTTAGGTTATAAATTAAGTGGCACAAAGGTACCCAGCACTCTAGAAATTAATACCATTTTAAATGCATCTAAGAAAAAACTAGATCATCATTTAGTTTCAAATATAATATTAAGAGCAATGTCTAGAGCGGAATATACCCCAAAAAATATTGGTCACTATGGATTATCGTTAAAATCATATAATCATTTTACATCACCAATAAGAAGATACCCTGATCTAATTGTACACAGGATTATTAAAAACATAATTGAAAAAAATAAATCTACATACAATTTTGAAAAATTAGAACAAATTGGTCAAAGCTCTTCCGAAAACGAAAGAAATGCTGAGTCTGCTGAAAGAGAGCTTCAGTCAGTTTTATTATGTAATTATGCAAAAAATTTTATTGGGAAAAAATTTACAGCTTATATAAATTCTATAGTAAACTTTGGTTTATTTATTTCGATAAAAGAAGAACCAATTCAAGGATTAGTCCATATATCATCACTAGGTCAAGAATACTTTGTGTATAATGAGAAAAAAAATATATTAGTTGGTGATAAGTCGAAGAAAGTTTATAAAGTCGGTGATATTATTAAAGTTAAACTCATAAGCGCATATCCATTAGAAAAGAAGATTGATTTTGTTTTAATAAAATAATGAAAAAAATAGAAAAAGAAAATATCGTAGGGATACATGCAGTAAGAATACTCTTAAAAATTCGTCCATTTGATATTTATGAGATATATGTTTCCAACAAAGACGCTAAACAGTATAAAGATATAATAGAGGAAGCGAAAAAAAATAATTTAGTTATTCAAAAAATAACAAATGATAAAATATTTGAAATTACAAAAGTAAAAAGTCATCAAGGAGTCCTAGCTGTAAGTAAAAAGAAAAGTGAAATTTACGAAAATAATTTAATAAAATTTCTTCAAGAAAAAAAATAAAAATCAAATCTTATTAATTATTGATGAGGTAGCAGACCCAAGAAATCTTGGAGCTTGTTTAAGAATTTGTGATGCATATAATATTTCAGCTATTATTATAAAAGATCATGATTCTGTTGATTTAAATATTACAGCTAAAAAGGTTGCTGCTGGAGCAGCTGAAACTATTCCAATAATTAAGGTAAAAAATATATCAAGAATAATTGAACTTCTGAAAAAAAATCATTTTTGGATATATGGAGCAACAGATAAAGCAACTGATAATATAAACGATATAAACTATAAAACTCCTTTGGCTCTAGTAATCGGCGGTGAATCGTCCGGTTTGCGAGCCAAAACCTTGGAAAAATGCGATTTTAAGATAAAAATCAAGATGTATGGTGCTGTTGAAAGTCTAAATATGGCAGTTGCTACTGGAATTATAATTAATACTATATCTTCAAAAATAAATTAATTGCAGACTTTGGTTGCATTATGTAGAATGCAACTTCCTTGTTCTACCTAGATAATCTAGGAGACATAAACCATAAGGAAAAAAGATGAGACATTATGAAATAGTTTTTTTAGTACACCCTGATCAAAGCGATCAAGTACCAGCAATGATAAAAAAGTATTCTGGTATTGTTACAAATTCTGGGGGAGCAATTCACAGAGAGGAAGATTGGGGCAGAAGACAACTTGCATATCCAATTAATAAAATTCACAAAGCACACTATATACTTTTAAATATTGAATGTAATAAAGAAACAATTGAAGAGCTTTCTTCTAATTTTAAATTTAATGATGCTGTAATAAGAAATATGATTTTGCAAAGAAAAACAGCTATCACTGAGAAATCCTCTATCTTAACAGATGGAGATGAACAGAACTCAGAGTCTCTTGACTCAAATAATGAAGAAAATATCGCAGATAATGACGAAATAAATGTCGAAGATGGAGCTGAAAATGTCTAGAAGTTTTAAAAAACAAAAATTTTGTAAATTTACAAAAGAAGGTATATCTGAAATTGATTATAAAGACTTAACACTTTTAAAAGAGTATATTTCAGAAACAGGAAAAATATTGCCAAGTAGAATCACTGGCACAAAAGCTAAATATCAGAGACAAATATCGACTGCGGTCAAAAGAGCTAGATTTTTAGCATTAATCCCATATTCTGATAATCATTAATTAGTGAGAAAATTTTATGGATGTAATATTACTAGAAAAAATTGAAAATTTAGGTGACTTGGGCGATAAAGTAAGTGTTAAACCTGGTTATGCTAGAAACTATCTTATACCAAAAGCAAAGGCAAAATATGCAACTGCTGAAAATCTAAAAGAATTTGAAGAAAAAAAAGAAGAATTAGAAAAAGCTGCTAAAGAAAATTTAGAAAAAGCATTAGTGAGAAAAGATAAACTAGATGGTATTGTTATAAAAATTGCTGTAGAAGCAAATGACGAAGGTCAATTGTTTGGTTCCATTAGCCCATACGAGATTGAAAAACAGCTACAGGAAGATGGCCATGAAGTCTCACGAAGTGAAATAAGAATGCCGGATGGCGCCATAAAAAATATTGGAGAATACGCTATAACTATCCACTTAGGCGCAGAAATTGATGCAATAATAAATCTAATTGTCGAAACAAATAATTAAAGCTGATAATATCAAATTATATTAATAAGCGTAGTTATTTGTTATGAGTAAAAACCTTACATTTCAGAATCTTAGTAAATCTCCCAGTTCATCAGAGGCTGAGATAGCTGTTCTTGGTGGTTTAATTCTTGATAATTCTTCTTGGTTTCAAGTAGCAGACATTTTGCAAGAAAATGATTTTTTTAATGAACAACATAGAACTATATTTGCTTGCATATCAGAACTAGCTGCCAATAATATTCCTTTTGACGAATTAACTGTAAATGAAAAAATAAATAAAAATAACGACAAATCTATTACAAGCTATATTTCAGAGATAATCACACAGACCCCTTCAGCAGCTAACATAAAGGCATATGCTAATATAGTAAGAGAACAATCAATTTTAAGGCAATTAATAAATATAAGTAATAACTTAATTGAAAAATCATATAATGGTGGAATAGACAGCAAATCATTATTAGATGAAGCTGAACAAAAAATATTTAATATATCAGATGAATCAGCAAGAGTTTCGAGTGGTTTTCAAAAAATCAGTGAGTTAACAAACCAATCAATAAAAGATATTGAAGAATTAGCAAAAAATGGTGATAGTGTCACTGGAGTGCCTACAGGATTCTTAGATTTTGATAACAAGACTACTGGCCTTCAACCAGGAGATCTCATAATTGTAGCTGGAAGACCATCCATGGGAAAAACAAGTTTTGCTTTAAATTTAGCTGAATATGCTGCATTAAAGAATAACTCAGTCACAGCAATATTTAGCATGGAAATGGCGGCAGAACAGCTTTCTTCAAGACTAATTTCTTCTATTGGTAGAATAAATGCTCAAAAAGTTAGAACTGGTCAACTTACTGATGATGATTGGCCAAGAATTACAAATGCTGTGGCTTTATTATCTAAAGCTGATATTTACATAGATGACACACCAGCATTAACACCGATAGATATAAGAGCAAGAGCAAGAAGACTAAAAAGAGAAAAAGGTCTAGATTTGATCGTTATAGATTATATGCAATTAATGAGATTGACTAATAATGTTGAAAATAGAGCTACAGAATTATCTGAAATTTCGAGATCACTCAAAGCCCTTGCAAGAGAGTTAAAAATTCCAGTTGTGGCTTTATCACAATTAAATAGAAGTCTAGAAAATAGAACAGATAAAAGGCCAATAATGTCAGATTTAAGAGAATCTGGGGCCATTGAGCAAGATGCAGACCTTATTGCGTTTATTTATAGAGATGAAGTATATAATGAAGATTCTCCTGATAAAGGCAAGGCTGAAATTATTGTTGCAAAGCAAAGAAACGGCCCAATTTTCAAAACTAATTTAACCTTCCTTGGTGAATGCACTCGTTTTGAAAATTACACACCTGAAATTTTCTCTGCACCTGAGGGATTTAAATGAATGGGCGAATATTAATTAATAAAAATAATTTGTTAAATAACTTTTTAGAAGTAAAAAAATTTTCCCAAAACGCAAAGATAATGTCGGTCATAAAGTCAAATGCATATGGGCACGGAATTATTGAAGCTGCAAAAATTTTAAAAGAGTCTGATGCATATGCTGTTGCCACTATTAAAGAAGCAAAACTCCTCAAAGAAAATAAAATTAATACGGAAATAGTTTGTCTTCAAGGTTTTTCAAATACTGAAGAATATATTTATTGTGCTAAAAATAATATTAGACCTGTAATTCATAACTTTTTTCAATTAGATATTATAAAAAATACGCAAATAAAAAACTCCATTAAAATATGGATAAAAGTTGATACCGGAATGAATAGATTAGGGTTTAATGAATCATTCACAAATGAAGTTTTAAATACTTGTAGTGTAATAAAAGAAATACAAAAACCACTGGGTTTAATGACACACTTGGCTAATGCGGATGAAGATGCTGATAATTTTTCAAGTGTACAAATTTCAAGATTTAAAAAAATATGTGAAGATAGAGATTTGGAATTAAGTATTTTTAACTCAGCTGGAATTATTAAATATTCAAATCATTTTAATAAATATTCAAATTGGATAAGACCAGGTTTAATGCTATATGGAGTAAACCCTTGTAAAAATTTAAATAAAATAAAGCTTAAACCTGTAATGTCTTTAATAGCTCCAATAATTTCTATTAAAGATTGTAAAAAAGGCCAATCAATTGGATATGGGCAATCATATATAGTAAAAAAAGACACAAGAATAGCTGCTGTTGGTATTGGTTATGGTGACGGACTATCAAGACAGTTAAGTAATATCGGTAAAGTTTATTTTGAAAATAATTATTACAATATTGTTGGAAGAATTTCTATGGATATAACAATGATTGATATAGATGACTGTGAAATTGAAATAGGTTCAAATGTTGAAATATGGGGGCCGAATATTAATATTGAGTCGGTGTCAAATTCTATCAATACTATTCCCTATGAGCTAATGTGCAATCTTGGTAATAGGCTAGATAAAGAATATGTTTAACTTTCAGCTATTTCCTGTAATTTCTTAAAATTGATTTTTCCACTACCTAGAATTGGAAATTCATGAATAATTTTTATTTTTTTTGGGTAATACAATGAAGAAAATCCAGAGTTTTTCATTGTATCTATAATCGTTTCTAGTTTTGCCATTTTATTATCTGTAATTAAAATTAATGCTTCTCCTTTTGCAGAGTCTTTTATAGCACAAACTGCGCTACTGTTATCAGGCCACTTCTTCTTTGGAATATCTTCAACTTGCGCTAATGAAATCATTTCACCGGCTATTTTTGCAAATCTTTTTAATCTTCCAAGAATAAATAAATATCCCTCATCATCAATTTTAGCTACATCTCCTGTATTATACCATCCGTCAATTACTCCAGAGAACTTTTGACTATCGTCAAGCTGGTAACCTAACATTATATTTTTGCCTTTTAAAAATAATAAACCACCCTCTTCATACCCCTCAATTTTCTCGATTTTGTACTCAATACCCGGGAGCAATTTACCAACAGAACCAAGTTTAAAGTTTTCGTATGTATTTACCGAAACTGCAGGGGATGCTTCAGTAACTCCATAACCCTCTAAAATTTTAATATTAAAGTTTTTTAAATAATAATCATATGTCGAAGGATCAAGTTTTTCAGCTCCAGCGATTAAAAATTTTAGGTTTTGAAAATAATTTGAATTAATAGATGAAGCATATTTTTTTAAAAATGTATCAGTAGAAAAAAACACTGTAGCAGATTCTAGCTTAAGTAGAGTTGGGATAGTTTTATAATGTAGTGGAGTTGGATAAAGAAAAAGTTTTAAATTATTTAAAATGGGAAGTAAAATACCAACACCTAAACCAAAAGAATGAAAAAATGGTAAACAAGTAAAAAACTTTTCTCCTTTATTTATATTCAAATGCTGCAATACCTGTTTTCTGTTCTCAAATAAATTTTTATGTGAAAGCATTACACCTTTTGGAGAACTTTCCGTGCCAGATGTATACAAAATTACTGCTACTGAATTTATATTTCTTATAATTTTTTCTTTAAAAAAAAATTTTACTAACGCTTTAAGTTTTTCTTTAATACTTAAGTCTTTTTTTACGTCCTCAATGTAAATAACTTCAATATTATCGTCAAATGATAAGATAATATCTTGCATTTCAGCTTGTTCTATAAATGTTCTTGAAGTTATAATTTTTTTTACTTTTGAAATACTTAATGAAGATTTAATGTTTTTTATGCCTGAAGTAAAGTTTATTATTGATACTGTTTTATTTAAATACTGTAATGCAAAAAAAATAATAACTGTTGCAACGGCATTTGGAAGCATAATTGCTACAACTTCTTCACTATTAAGTTTTTTTTTTAATAAAATTGATAATACAATGGATTTATAAATTAAACCTATATTGCTTGTTTTATTATGAAAACTATCTTCTATTAAATTTGGTATATAACCAAATTTTTTCAAACCATTGTATAGTTCATCATATAAGTGCATAGACTATAGTTTTGTTGGATTTGGAGCATCTCCATATACATCCTTTGGGTCAAAAGTTTTTTTGTCTTCTTTAAAAATCAGTTTAATTTTTTCTTTTATTTTGCCAGTCGGTATACTTCTGTAAAAGCAAGATTTAAAACCTACATGGCAACTTGCTTCCAAACCTTGTAAATTTACTTTTAGCCAAATCGCATCTTGATCGTCATCAATTCTTATATCAATAATTTTTTGAATTAATCCACTAGTTGAACCCTTATGCCACAGGCATTCCCTACTTCGACTCCAATAATGAGCTTCACCTGTCTCAATTGTTAATTTTAAAGCTTCTGCGTTTTGATAACCTAACAT
>CACEJE010000023.1 GCA_902559815.1 uncultured Thiothrix sp. | reverse complement strand
TGAAGCTTCATCTGTTGGTGCACTTGGATCTGTTTTTTTAGCAATTATAAATAAACAATTTAACCTTAAAATTTTGAAAGATGTATTGATCCAAGCTTCTAAAATAACCAGTATGATATTTATTTTGCTCATTGGGGCTACAATATTTTCTCTTGTTTTCAGGGGGCTAGAAGGTGATATCTTTATCAACAATGCTTTATCAGCTTTGCCAGGAGAAATTTATACGAAATTATTTATAGTGATGTTAGCTATATTTATTTTAGGATTTATTCTTGATTTTATTGAAATTACTTATGTAGTAATTCCTGTTGTTGCACCAATACTCTTATCTATGGGGATTGACCCAATATGGTTGGGAATTTTAATTGCTATAAATTTACAAACATCTTTTTTAACGCCTCCATTCGGTTTTGCAATATTTTACTTAAGAAGTGTAATGCCAGAAAATATTAAAACTACTGAAGTTTACAAAGGAGTGATTCCGTTTATATTTATTCAAATAATAACAATAATCTTGATTGTAATTTTCCCAGAAGTAACAACTTGGTTGCCAGAAAAGGTATTTGGTTAAAATAAAATATTAATTACTTAATTCGTCTTGTTGCTCAGTGATTCCGCCTTCCCAACCTTCAGATACATCTGTATAGGCTGTGTCTCTTATAAGCTGATATGTGCCAAAGGCATTTAAACAAACTAATGTAAATACTAAACCAGCCGCAATATATGAAACTCTCTTTTGCAATCTTTGTACTTTCGCGACTTTAATTTCATATATTATTAAACCAATTCCTGAGTATATACATATTGTGAAAAATAAAATTGCAGGCATATATCTCATTCCAAACTCTAGAATTCCTGTAAAAACAGTATATGAGCCTACTAGCGCAAGAACCATACTTAGATATATTGCTAAACTTGGTATGGTTAAATTTTTAATAAATGCAAAAACAACATAAAGACCAAATAGTCCATTTATAAATAACCAAAATGTAACAACCTCTGGATTTAAAATAAAGGCAGGTGCTTTATATAAACCGCCAATTGAAACAGCATAACAAACCCCTAAAATAAAAAAGGCATATTGAGCTAATTTTGACTTATCAAATTTTATAGAAAACCATATTATCTGACCAGCTACGATAGCGTTTAATAAAAGAATAGTGTAACTAAGCCATTGATTTGTAAGTAATTCTTGCATTTTTTTCCCCGAATAACAATTTTTTATAATTTTTAAGTACTATATATTATCTCATTAATTGCTTTTGGTACAGACTTCTATTTCTATAAATTTAAGTAAGGTTTTATAGATATGTCATTCCAATTTTTTGTCTTATCTTTAAAAGAGCTATATGAGTCATAAACTTCTTTTGCAAAATTACTTTTTACAGATAATTCTTTTACAACATCCTTTGATATCTCATAAAGCTCATTTAGTACTTCTTCTGGGTATGGTCTAATATCAACTTTATGTTTATTTTTAAGAATTTCTAAAGCATCATTATTTTTTGAGATAAAATCACACAACATATCTATATTAGCAATTTTTGCTGCCCCTTTAACAATATGTTGCAAATCACTAGGTAGTTGTGAAAAAACCTTTTTATTTATAAAACACTCTAAGGTTGTACCTGGTTCATGCCAACCAGGATAATAATAATATTTTGCAGCTTTATGTAATCCAAATGCAAGATCGTTATATGGACTTACCCATTCTGTTGCATCAATTGTTCCGGTTTTTAAGGCAGTAAACAATTCACCACCTGGCAAATTTACGGGTGTACCTCCAGCTCTTCTTAGAACCTCACCGCCAAGACCAGGAATTCTCATTTTCAATCCCTTTAGATCACTTAAAGAATTAATTTCTTTATTAAACCAACCTCCCATCTGAATACCAGTATTCCCTGCCGCCATAGGTAATAAATTAAAACTATCATATGCTTCCTCCCAAAGTTTTAATCCTCCACCCTTATATAACCAAGAATTCATTTCATTTGCTGTCATGCCAAATGGAACAGTAGAAAAAAACTGAAACGTATCATTTTTTCCTTTCCAATAGTATGCTGAGCCGTGACCTAATTCAGCAACACCTTGGGAAACAGCATCAAAAATTTCAAATGCGGGGACTAGTTCCCCTGCCCCATATACAGAGACTTTAATTCTTCCTCCAGATAATTTTTGAATTGTATCTGCCAAATATTGTGCTCCAGTTCCAAGTCCTGGGAAGTTCTTTGGCCAAGTTGTTACCATTTTCCAATTATATTCTGGTTTTAATTTTTGTGATTTAGATATAGAGGGAATTGCCCCCAAAAGAGCAACGCTTGATATATTTTTAAAGAAATCTCTTCTTTTCATAATTCTTATTATTACATAAATTCAAGATTAGCAATCGCTAAAATTAACCATTTTTTTCCTACATTGTCGAATGAAACTTCAACTCTTGTGTTTGATTCAAAGCCTTCAGAAGATATAACTACGCCCTCTCCAAATTTTTTATGTTTAACTCTTTTCCCAATAACTGATTCTCCCTCAAAAATATTATCTAAATTAGAAAGATTGCCTCTATCAAAAAATTTTCTTGGGTTAAAACCTATTTCTTCAACAATTTCTTGCGGTATTTCTTTTAAGAATCTTGAAGGCATACAAAAATTTTCAGTTCCATACTGTCTTCTTAATTGAGCATAAGAGATATATAAGTTTTTTCTCGCTCTAGTAATACCAACATAGCATAGCCTTCTTTCCTCTTCTAGGTTATCTTCTTCAATAGACATTCGACTAGGAAATAAATTTTCCTCTAAGCCAACTAAAAAAACTATTGGGAACTCCAAACCTTTCGATGAATGCAATGTCATAAGTTGAACACATTCATCCCATTCATCTCCTTGGCCTTCCCCAGATTCAAGAGAAGTATGAGTTAAAAATGCATCTAATACAGTCTCATTATCATCTAAATCTACATTCAAAAATTCCTGAGCTGCAGAAATTAGTTCGTCTAGATTCTCTAATTTTGATCTAGATTGCTCTGTTTTACTTTTTTCATATGTAGACTTAATTTTTGTTTGTTTAATAATTTCATTTATTTGAAATGGTAAATCTTCTTTAGAAAGAATATCTTTAATTAAGTTAATTAACTTAAAAAATTCATTTAATGATTCTGATGCCTTTTTAGTAAATATATTTTCGTTCTTTAAAGCAACTGGAATTGCTTCAAATAAAGAAATTTTTTCTTTTTTAGAAAAATCTCTTAAAGTTGCCTTCGTTTTTTCGCCAATACCTCTTACCGGCGTATTAATAATCCTTTCGAATGAATTATCATCATTATGATTAACTGCTAATCTCATATATGCAATTACGTCTTTGATTTCACTTCTTTCAAAAAACCTAAAACCTCCATAAATTTTGTATGGAATTCCTTTTGATATTAATTTTTCCTCAAAAACCCTAGACTGAGCATTTGATCTATATAAAATTGATATTTCATCTCTCTTAAAATTATTTTGAACAAGCGATTCGATATTCTCTACTACAAAGTTTGCTTCATCAATTTCATCATTGGCTGAATAAATTTTAATTAAGTCACCGCTTTTGCCCTCTGTCCAAAGATTTTTACCCATTCTTGAGTTGTTATTTAATATAACGCTATTTGCTGCATCAAGAATGTTCCCTGTCGACCTATAATTTTGTTCAAGTCTAAATATTTTTATTCCGTTATAGTCCTTCTGTAATTTTTCTATATTTTCAACCTTTGCTCCTCTCCAGCCATATATAGATTGATCATCATCACCAACAGCAAAAATTGATGTGTCGTTACTTGTAAGAATTCTTACCAAATCATACTGAATTGTATTTGTATCTTGAAACTCGTCAATCAAAATAGTTTTAAATAAATTGTGATAATATTTTCTTGTCTCTATATTTTTTTGAAATAATTCTAAAGTCCTTAATATTATTTCACCAAAATCTACCAAACCACTGTTATTGCAATAATCCTCATATATTTTATATATTTTATTATATTGAATGGTAATAAAATCATCGTCCTTTGTTTTGTTACTTCTAACACTTTGGTCTTTTTTTTTATTAATATACCAAGCTACTTGTTTTGGTTGAATTTGTGAATTCTCAATTTCATTTTCTTTCATTATTCTTTTAATAATTCGAATTTGGTCTTCGCTGTCTATAACCTGAAAGTTTTTTGGTAAAAGTGCTTTTTGGTAATTAGATCTTAAAATTCTATGACATATACCGTGAAAAGTTCCTACCCACATGCTTTCAATTTTTATATTTAATGTATTTGATAATCTAGTTTTAATTTCTCTAGCTGCTTTATTTGTAAAGGTAACTGCCAGTATTGAATAAGGGGAATAATCATTGTCTTCTATCAACCACAAAATTCTTTGTATAAGGACGCGAGTTTTTCCACTTCCTGCCCCTGCAATTACCAAGCAATTTTGTGATAAATTACATACAGCATTTCGTTGAGCTTCATTTAAATCATTTAAGGTATAACGTAATTCCATTTTATTATAATAATCCAAATAAAATCATAACTAATAAAATTAAAAATAAAATTGAAGTTCTTAAATTAGAATTTTTTATTCTATATTTTAATTCTTCAATTTCATTTTGATTCCTATTATCATAAAGTTTTCTTTTAATTAAAGATAAAGTTTCTGGAAATTCAGCTATCTCATTTACTAATCTTGGACTATTTCTTGATATTTTTTTTATGAATGATGAAATGCTCATATTATCCTTTGCCCATTTTTCAAAAAATGGTTTTGCAGTTACCCAAAGGTCTAGGTCAGGATATAAATCTCTACCAAGACCTTCGATATTTAATAAAGTTTTTTGTAATAATACAAGTTGAGGTTGAATATTCATCTCATACTGTCTTGCTACTGAAAACAATCTAAGTAATAAGTTGCCAAAAGATATATCTTTAAGTGGTTTCTCAAATATAGGCTCGCAAACGCTTCTTATGGAGTTTTCAAATTCATCTATTCGAGTATTTTCACCTACCCAGCCTGAATCAACGTGCAGTTCAGCTACTTTTTTATAATCTCTCTGAAAAAAAGCCTGAAAATTAAGAGCCAAATATCGCTGATCACTCTCTGATAGAGATCCCATGATTCCAAAATCTACAGCGCAATATTTAGGATCCTCAGGATTTTCATATGAAACAAATATATTTCCTGGATGCATATCGGCGTGGAAAAAATTATGTTGGAATACTTGAGTAAAAAATATCTCCACACCCTTTTCTGCTAATCTCTTAATATTTATATTATTTTTAACAAGATTATCCTTATCACTAATCTGAATGCCAAATATTCTTTCCATAACGAGAACATTTTGCCTAGTATAATCCCAATATATTTCAGGAACATATAAGTAACTTGAATTTGTAAAATTTCTCTTTAGTAAATTAGCATTAGATGCTTCTTTTATAAGATCGAGTTCACCAAAAATAACTTTTTCATATTCATTTACAATTTCAAGAGGCTTTAATCTTTTTGACTCAACCCAAAATTTATTTATAACTTTTGCAATAAAATACATTAGGCTTATATCTCTTTGAATTAATCTTTCAATCCCAGGTCTTAAAACCTTTATTATTACTTCTTTATTATCAAGTTTTGCTGAATGGACTTGGGCGACAGATGCTGATGCTAATGGATTAATATCAAAATCATTGAATATATTATTTATTTCATCATTTAATGCTTGTTCAATTATTTTTTTGGCTTCCTCTCCTGAAAAGGGTGTTACTTTATCCTGAAGTTTAACTAATTCTTCAGCTATGTCATCTGGAAGTAAATCTTTTCTAGTAGAAATTGTTTGCCCGAGCTTTACAAATATTGGTCCCAATTCTTCGAATGTATTTCTTATATTTTCTCCTCTAGATAAATTTTTTTTTCTAAACCATAAATTAGGAAAAAATACTCTAAAAAATTTGATTAGCCACAAATATCTAAAATCAAAAAGATCTTTATCTAATGAATTTTTCATTACAATGATATAAATTTTAATTAGTCGCAATATTTGTTTCATTATCTATCTACTTGTTATTTAATTTTTTAAATTTTGCCTCTAAAACTTCTATTTTATTTCTTAAATTGTCAACATCTTCAATGTGTTTATTTATTTGTTCCTTTGATGGGATAATATCAGTCTCATCACGAAAATACTCTTTTGTATTTCTTACAAAACTATTATCAATTTCATTTTTTTTATTTTTTAAAAAATTTATAAATTTAGATGTATAAAAGGCTATATCATCACTTGTATAATCAGCAATTATTTGTTCCCAATCAATATTTATTTTCGCCATAAGGCCCGAAAAATCCTCAGCTAATGCAACATTTCCAAAGATTTGTATAGAATTTTCAACATTAGAACTATTAATATAATTTAAAAACGCTATAGGACTACCTTGTAGAGTTAGGTCAGGCTGATTATCGATGCTTTCACTTAATTTGAAAGTATTATCTAAAACCTCTATGTATATTGTCGTAGAAGTATTATCTAAAATAATATAAATATATTTTCCATTCAATTTTTGGAAATCTTTTTTCTTAAGATTACTGTTCTCTATAGCTATTGCAATCGCTTGATTTATTTTTTCTATAACCATTTAGATTTTATAGCCTTTATGAATTGAAACAATGCCTAACGAAAGATTATTATATTTACATTTTTTAAAATTATTATCTTCCATAATTTTTATTAACTCATTTTGCGATGGATGCATTAAAATTGATTCTGCTAAATACTTATAGCTTTTTTCGTCTTTAGCAATGTATTTTCCTAAATACGGAATAAAATTTTCTAAAAAGATGTTATATGGTTTTTCAATAATTTTTTCAGCCTTAGAAAATTCTAAAACTTGGACTGATCCGCCAGGTTTAAGGACTTGGTATATTGAAGCAAGAGCTTTATCTATACTTGATGTATTTCTTAAGCCAAAAGCTATAGTTACGTGATCGAAACTATTCTCCATAAAAGATAAGGATTGTGCGTCTGATTGAACATAAGATACATTATTAATAATACCTTCGTTAATTAAATTATCCCTGCCTTGATCAAGCATGGAAAAATTAATATCACAGGATATTACTGAACCTTTTTTTCCAACTACTTTGCTGATTAATTTTGTAATATCTCCAGTCCCTGCTGCTAAATCAAGAACAACATCCCCTTCTTTTATTTGTGAACACAATAAAAAGTATTTTTTCCAAAATCTATGTACTCCAAATGACATAAGATCATTCATTAAATCATATTTTTTTGTTACAGAAGTAAAAACATCATTTACTAAAGAGGTTTTTTCTATTTCAGAAACTTTTTTAAAGCCAAAAGTTGCATTATTACTTTTATTGTTTGACTCTCTCATAACCTGCTTCCTTTAATTTCTCCAAATAAGCTTTCCATTTCTCAGAATATTCAATACCTAATTCATACAAATATTCCCAAGAATATATTCCTGTGTCATGACCATCATCATAAATTATTTGAATTGCGTAATTCCCAACTGGAACAATTGTTTGTATCGAGACATTTTCTTTACCTACTTGAAGTTTCTCTTGGCCAGGACCATGACCTTTTACTTCTGCAGAGGGTGAATACACTCTGAGATATTCTGCAGGCAAATCAAATGACTGCTCTGTATACTTTAAGGTGAGACAAGCAGATTTCTGATGTAAATTTATTTCTTGAGGTATATTTGTTGCCATTTATTATTCCTTTTTTATAGTTTTCTTTGATCTAGGATGTACTTTATCATAAACATTCATTAGATACTGGTTATCTAAATGCGTATATATTTGTGTTGTACTTATATTTTCGTGTCCAAGAAATTCTTGCACAGCACGTATATTTCCAGATGATTCTAACAAATGTGTTGCAACTGTGTGCCTTAATTTATGTGGATATAAATTTTGTTCTACCCCTGATGCTTTTGCTAAATGGCTCATTCTAAGCTGAATATTTCTTGTTGAAAGAGGTTTGCCACTTAAACCGACAAATAAAAAATCAGATGAATCTTTTACATACTTTTCTCGAAAATTAATCCAAGAATTTATAGTTTTCACTGCTTGAGAACCAATTGGCACTATTCTTGTTTTGTTACCTTTACCAGTGATTCTAATAATTGATTCATTAAAATTTATATTTGATATTTTTGTATTTGCTAGCTCACTTAATCTTAATCCTGAAGAATAAAAAAGTTCAAACATTGCTATGTCACGCGATAATAAGTCATTGTTTTTATAATAACCTTCTTTTTTGTTATTAATATCTGCTAGCAAATCAATATCTTTATGTTGCAATATTTCTGGTAAATTTTTTTCTGCTTTTGGTGACCTAACATTTTCTGCGAGATTTTTACTTATATATTTTTGCTTAGATAAAAAATTAAAGAAACCCCTAAGACTTGATAAGTATCTTTTTATTGATTTTGGGCTAATTCCATTACGATGAAGACTTGCAATAAAATCCCTAACAACTTTTTCATCAATAGATGAAATTTCGCTAATGTTATACTTCTTACAATAATTA
>CACEJE010000022.1 GCA_902559815.1 uncultured Thiothrix sp. | reverse complement strand
TGCGTCTACCAATTTCGCCACCTGGGCTTGCAAGCGGACATTATAAACGTTTTATTAATCTAGTGTATATTAATAGTTATTAAAAAATGGTAAAAATTTAGCAGGATTTTTAATTAGAACTTTTATAATTAGAGTTTGATTCTATTATTAATTTTTTTGTGTCGTCAAGATCATACCATTTGTCAATTTCAACATACTTATTCTCTAAGTCTTTATATATTCTAAAAAAATGTTCAATTTCCAAAAGAACATGTTTTCTTACATCCTTTAATGATCTTCTCTCATTAAATCTTGGGTCATCAACAGGAACAGCTAAAATTTTCTCATCCTGACCTTTATCATCAGTCATTTTAAGATAACCAACTGGTCTTGCTTTTAAAATTGTACCTGTAACAACCGGTTCTCCAGTTAAAACAACAACATCAAGAGGGTCATTATCGCCACCTAAAGTTTGTGGTATAAATCCGTAGCATCCTGGGTAATGAACAGAACTGTAAAGAACGCGATCTAGTTGAAAAACATCATACTCAGAATTATATTCATATTTATTATTACTTCCTTGAGGGACTTCAATAATTACATTAAACTCCTCTGGAAAATTTTGGCCAATTGGATAATCATATAAATTTCTCATAGCTTTAACCCTATTCCTATTTGTGGAGGCTGAGGTCGGAATTGAACCGGCGTAAACGGTTTTGCAGACCGCAGCATAACCACTCTGCCACTCAGCCACTTTCAAATGGAGCGGGAAACGAGGCTCGAACTCGCTACCTCAACCTTGGCAAGGTTGCGCTCTACCAGATGAGCTATTCCCGCACAAATATTTATGGCTTTTTAACAAATCCTATATATTTTATCATAGAAATTAATGATAAAAAGGCTGCTATATAAATACCATACAAACCAATTAAATGTGTACTAATTGTAAAGATAGTTCCATCAAAAAGCAAAAAACCTATTGCAAATAATTGGAATGCTGTTTTTATTTTTCCAAGTTTATTTACTTCTATAGTTTTCTTAAAATTAATTGCTTCCCATTCTCTTAATGACGATATTATCACTTCCCTTAATATAATAATACAAACAGGAATAAATATTTCTAACTTATTGTGATCAAGGAGAATTAATAATAAAGAAGATACTACTAAAATTTTGTCAGCAACCGGATCTATAAACTTCCCAAAATTTGTAACTTGATTGTATTTTCTTGCAACAAAACCATCAAAATAATCAGTTATTGCAGCTATAACAAATATTGCTGTAACAATATATCTTGATCCTTCTGCACTAAAAAAGAAAAATAATATCATTACTGGTATTAATATAATTCTAAAACTTGTTATAAAATTAGCGTATGTCATAAATTAATTATTATGAAACCTATAATAAATAGCTTCTGCTAAGGTTTTATTTATTCCTGGTATTTTTTTTATCTCATCTTCACCGGCAGCAATTACGCCTTGTAAACCACCAAAATGCTTTAAAAGAATCTGTTTTCTTTTTGGGCCCAATCCTGGTATTTCTTCTAATGGAGATTGAAACTTTCTCTTGTCTCTTCTCTTTCTATGCCCAGTAATAGCAAATCTATGAGCCTCATCCCTAATTTGTTGTATAAGATGTAAGGCAATAGAGTTTTTTTCAAGTTTTAATTTTGTTTTTCCATAATTAGATATTATAGTTTCCTCACCAGCAACTCTATCTTTGCCTTTTGACACACCAATAATTTGTATTGTTGAAATTTGTAACTCTTCCATAACTTTTAATGCAGTATTTACTTGGCCGACTCCTCCATCTATAAAGCATATATCAGGTAGAAGCATCTCACTTTTTTTAAGTTTTGAAAAGTGTCTTTGTAAAGCTTCTTTCATAGCAGCATAATCATCGCCTATATTTGTACTTTTAATATTAAATCTTCTATAGTCTTTTTTCTGAGGTCCTTCTACTGAAAAAGAAACACAAGATGCTACAGTTTCTTCTCCAAATGTATGACTTACATCAAAGCACTCAAGTTTTTTTGGAATTTCATTTAAGCGTAATAGCTCTTGTAAAGCTTGAAATCTATTAAACATATTTCTTTTACTAAGTATTTTTGTATTTACAGAATCAAGTGTATTTTTTTCTGCTAATTCTACCCATTTTTGTCTTTTTCCTCTTACATTATTTGTGATTAATACTTTTGAAGATTTTTTCTTGGATAAAATAAACTGTAAAAGTTTTTTATCTTTTGTATATTTATTTAAAATAATTTCTTTAGGGATTTGTTTAGACATATAATACTGCCCAATAAATATACTTAATAACGTTCCTTCGGCCATATCTTCATCAATATCAGGGAAAAAAGTTTCATTTCCAAAATTCACACCGTTTCGTATATTAAAAACTTGTATACATGCAGTTCCTGATTTTATGCTTACCGATATAATATCAACATCACCACTCTCGTTGCTAATTGAGCTTTTTTCACAAGTATGCCTTAGTGATTCAATTTGATCTCTATATGTTGCGGCTACCTCATAATTTAAATCCTTTGAAGCTTTTTCCATCTTTTTAATTAATAATTTTATTATTTCAGTATTCTTTCCGTCTAAAAACTTCATAGATAATTCAATGTCTGTTTTATAATTTTTCTCATTAATTAAACCAACGCAAGGAGCAGAACATCTTTCAATTTGATACTGTAAACACGGTCTGGATCTGTTTGAAAAAAAAGAATCACTACATTGCCTAACTTTAAATAACTTTTGTAATGTGTTCAAAGCCTCTCTTACAGAATAAACATTAGAATATGGACCAAAGTGTTTTCCAATTTTTTTTCTTTTTCCTCTATAAAAACTTAACCTTGGAAAGTTATGCTGAGTATCAACGTAAATGTATGGATAAGATTTATCATCTCTTAATAAAATATTAAATTTTGGTCTAAACTTTTTTATTTGTATGTTTTCTAATAAAAAAGCATCTGCTTCTGAATTTGTAATTGTTATTTGAACAGTTTTTATTAAACTAATCATTCTCTTAATTCTCACAGAATGATTACTATTTTGAAAATATGTAGATACTCGCTTTTTTAAATTTTTTGCTTTTCCAACATATATAACATTATTTTCAGAATCAAACATTTTATAAACACCAGGATTTGATGTCATATTTTTTAGACTATGCTTGATATCCTTAATATCTATCAATTGTTAATACCTAAGTAATACTGATCCCCAAGTGAATCCACTTCCAAATGCTTCTAACAATATTACTTGATCTTCTTTAATTCTTCCATCTCTCACTGCTTCATTTAAAGCTAAAGGAATTGATGCTGCTGAGGTATTTGCATGTTTATTAACAGTAACTACAACTCTTTCTAAAGGCATAGACAGTTTCTTGGCAGTTGCTTTTATAATTCTTAAATTCGCTTGATGTGGTACCAACCAATCAATATCAGTCTTATCAAGATTATTTTTAGTTAATGTCTCGTCTACTAAATTACTTAATGTATTCACTGCAACTTTAAAAACTTCATTTCCTTTCATTTTAATATGGTTTTTTTCTACTGATAACAAATCATTATATTGTCCATCCGCATGAATTAATGATGAAATAATTCCTTTGTCTTTGTTAGCTGACAATATTGCTGCGCCTGCACCATCACCAAATAATACACAAGTTGACCTATCACTCCAATCTAATAAATTTGAATATTTTTCTGCACCTATAACTAATATATTTTTACTAAACCCTGTTCTAATATAATTATCTGCAACACTTAAAGCGTAAATAAAACCAGTGCAGGCTGCTTGAATATCAAAAGCAGGTGCATTTATATTTAAATTATTTTGAACAATACAGGCTGTGCTTGGGAAAATTTGATCCGGTGTGGTGGTTGCAACAATAATTAAGTCTATATCGACACTTTTTAAATTTGAGTTCTTTAATGCATCTTCTGCTGCTTTTGTTGCCATAGATGAAGTTGATTCCTTATCATCAGCTATATGCCTTTGTTCTATTCCGGTTCTCTCAAGAATCCATTCGTGCGTTGTATCAACTTTTTTCTCTAAATCCTTATTCGTAAGAATTTTTTTTGGCAAATAACCACCTGTTGAAATAATTTTTGAATACATAATATTTAACTCAACATTTCTTTTAATTTTTTATCAATACATGATGGAACATCTTTTTTCACTTCTTTCAAAGCTATATCTAAAGAGGTTTTAAAAGCAAATGAATCAGCTCCACCATGGCTTTTAATAACTATACCTTTTAATCCAAGTAAACTTGCTCCATTATATCTTCTTGGATCAACAACTTTTTTAAATGAACCTAATACTTTAGAAGAAGACAAGCCTGCAATTTTTGTAAAAACGTTCTTTTTAAATTCATCTTTTAGTTTTGATGAAATAAATTTGGCTATACCTTCACTTGTTTTTAAAGCAATATTACCAACAAAGCCGTCACAAACAATAACGTCAATATTACCACAAAAAATATCATCTCCTTCTACAAAACCGATATAATTTAAATTACCTTTTTTTAGCAATTCATGCGCATCTTTTACTTGTGTGTTGCCTTTTATTGTTTCCTCGCCAACATTCAGTAGCCCTACACTAGGGTTGCTTTTATCATCAAGTATCATACATAAAACTGATCCCATTACGGCAAATTGATATAAATGTTCTGCTTTACAATCAATATTTGCGCCAAGGTCTAAAACATGTGTATGGTCATTTAATGATGGCAACATACTTTCTATAGCTGGCCTATCAATTCCATCTAAAGTTCCAAGAATATATCTTGATATTGCCATTAAAGCGCCTGTATTTCCTGCACTAACACAAGCTAGTGATTCATTTTTTTTTACTGATTTAATTGCTAGGCTCATTGAGGAATTTTTTTTATGTCTTAATGCGTGAGATGGTGAGTCCTCACTATTAACTTTTTCCTCTGTATGAATTATTTTTATTTGTTTTATTAAGTTCTTATCAAAAATATTAAGGTAAGGTGATATGATATTTTCATTTCCAAAAACATTTAGATATACATCGCTGTTATATAATAAAAAGTCTTTGAGAGAAGGCATTATTACTTCAGGGCCACCATCACCACCCATGGCATCTACAGCGATTCTAGTTTCTTTTTTCATTATTATTAGAAAAAGTAGTTCTTAAAATTAACTATCTTCGTTAATAGAACTATCCTCAGATTTAGGTATAATTACCTGATTACCTTTGTAGAAACCATTTTTTGAAACGTGATGTCTCATATGTGTTTCTCCTGAAGTAGGATCTTGAGAGAGTTTAGGAACGTTAAGATGATCGTGAGATCTTCTCATTCCCCTTTTTGAACTAGTTTTTTTACTTTTTTGAACAGCCATATTATAGTTCCTTATTGAAATTTGCCTTTATTTATATAGATTTTTTGGAGATTATACAGGAAAAATCGATGAAAAAGAAAAAAATAATTTTAGCTAGTAGTTCTAGATTTAGAGCATCGCTTATGGGGACATTAAACGTTGATTTTACTTGTATATCTCCAAATATCGATGAATCTAGATTACCAAATGAAAAGCCTAAAGATATGGCTTTGAGACTATCAGAGCAAAAAGCAATTAAAATATCTAATGAAAATAATGATTGTATTGTTATTGGATCTGATGCTTGCGCATCTTGCGATGATACTATACTTGGTAAACCATTAAAAAGAGATGTAGCAATTAAATATCTTGAATATATTTCAAATAAAAAGATTATTTTTCATACCGGCTTATATGTAATTAACTCGAGTACAAAAGAATATAAAGCAGGCATAGCAGAATATATAATAAAAATTAAAAAACTCCGCAAAGAAGATATTTATAATTATGTTGATACTCATAAACCTTTCCATTCATCTGCAGGCTTTAGATACGAAGTAGCAAAAGATATTCTAATTCAAGAATTTACTGACAATGAGAATGATATATCAGGGTTAATAGGTCTTCCTTTAAAAAAACTAACATTTTTTTTGCAACACTTTAATGCAATATAATGAATTATTGATGTAAATCTAAGAACATTGATAAATCTTCTGGTAAATTTGATTTTATCATTTCTTTTTTACTCTTTTTAATTGGAAAAAAAGATAATGAGTGAGCGTGTAAAAATATTCTTCCTAGACCAAGTTTTTTGTATTTTTTATTTATTAAGTTATCACCATATTTAGTGTCGCCTAAAATTGAATGGTTTAATGATGCGCATTGTTTCCTAATTTGATGATATTTCCCTGTTACAATTTCAACTTCTAGTAAAGTAGAGGTCTTATATGTTTTTAAAATCTTAAACTTTGATAACGACATACTTGATTTATTATTACGGAAAAGATTGATATTATATTGTTTTATTTTTTTATCCCACAATCCATTTACTAAACAAATATATTTTTTTTCAACATTATTTTGTTTAATTTCTTTCTGAAAATATCGAAGCGCAGTCATATTTTTAGCAATAATAATAAGGCCACTTGTATTTTTATCTAATCTATGAACTAGGTCTACCCTCTCACACTCTTTTTTTATTACCCTTAAAACATCAATTAATCCATATCCAATATTTGTTCCTGAGTGCACTGCAAAAAATGGAGGTTTGTCGTAAATTAAAATATCTTCATCTTCAAAAATAATATTTTTATTTATTTTTTGTATTATATCATTTGAGATAGAAGGTTTTAGATTTTCTGTATATTTGTATGGTGGTATTCTAACAATATCATCCTTATACAACTTCGAGCTAGCTTTTGATCTAGAGCTATTAATTCTTACTTGCCCAGTTCTAATAAGCTTATATATATGGCTTTTTGGGATTTGCTTTATATATGTAAGAAGAAAATTATCTAGTCTTTGCCCATCATTACCAGCAGTAATCTTTACTTTTTCAGCCTTACTATTCATTTTCATTAAGTTAGCCCTTTATATTGATGTAGATAATTTGCTGTATCTTCTTAACACTGTTATATTATCAATATGAGAATACTTTATAAATAATATTCTCAAATGAATTATGGGTTTTCGACTATGACGAAAACTATTTAATAACAAAATATAAACAAGCATAATGACTTATATAAATACATACTTAGGTATAAATTCCTTCAAAAATATAAATTCACCCATAAATATTATGGGAATAATATATTTGTCTGTATGCTTATTAAAAAGGAATAAAAATGAAAAGAATTTTAATCAATGGCACTCAGCAAGAAGAGTTGAGGGTAGCGTCTGTAAATGGGCAAAAATTATACGATTTAGACATAGAGCACAAGTCACGTAGTCAAAATAAAGGTAATATTTATAAAGCAATAGTTACAAGAATAGAGCCAAGTCTTGAGGCTGCTTTTGTAAATTTTGGTGCTGAACGACATGGTTTTCTTCCTTTAAAGGAAATCTCTAAAGAATATCTCAAAAATGAAACTTTCGATAAAAAAAGAAGCATTAAAGACATGCTTAATGAGGGTCAAGAACTAATAGTGCAAATTGAGAGAATAGAAAGAGGTAATAAAGGTGCAGCACTAACCACATTTATTAGTTTAGCAGGGAAATATTTAGTTTTAATGCCAAATAATCCTAAAGCAGGAGGCGTATCAAGGAGAATCGAAGGCTCAGATAGAAAAGAGGTAAAAGATAATCTTGACAACTTAAAAAGCATTAAAGATGGTGGTGTTATAATAAGAACAGCTGGAGTTGGAAAAACTTTAGAAGAATTGCAATGGGATCAAGATTATCTAACTACCCTCTGGACAAATATTGTAAACTCTTCAGAAGAAAAAGAAGGACCATTCTTAATTTATAGAGAGAGCAATATAATTATTAGAACACTGAGAGATCATATGGATGACTCAATAGATGAAATCTTAGTGGATAACCAAGAGGTTTATGATACAGCAAAAGAATTTTTAGAATTTTCAATGCCTCAGCAAATTAGTAAACTTAAACTGTATGATGACAAAACACCTTTATTTAATAAATATCAAATTGAAAATCAAATAGAGACTGCATTCAGTAGAGAGGTATCACTACCTTCAGGAGGATCAATAGTAATAGATCATACAGAAGCTTTAATATCTATAGATATAAATTCTGCTAGATCAACAAAAGGAAGCGATATTGAGGAAACAGCTTTAAATACTAACTTAGAAGCAGCAGAAGAAATTGCAAGGCAATTAAGAATAAGAGACTTAGGTGGTTTGTTAGTAATTGATTTCATAGATATGTTAGCTATAAAAAATCAAAAAGCAGTTGAAGAAAAAATAAAAGAGGCGGTAAAAGTTGATAGAGCAAAAGTACAATTCGGTAAAATATCTAGATTTGGATTGCTTGAGCTATCAAGACAAAGATTAAGACCATCTTTAAGAGATTCTTCTGAAGAAATTTGTCACTTATGCGAAGGGATAGGAAGAATAAGGAATATTAAATCTATGTCGTTAGCGATTTTGAGATTAATAGAAGAAGAATCATTGAAAGTAAATACTAGCAAGGTCATTGCAGAACTTCCAATTAAAATATCTACATATTTAATGAACGAAAAAAGAAATGAAGTAAACAATATTAATAATATAAATAATGTAAATATAATTATTGTCCCAAATCCAGAGCTAGAAAGTCCAAAATATAAGATAACAAGATACAGAGATGATAATGATGGAACCGAGAATAAGTCAAGTTTTGAGTTAGTTGAGAAAAAAGAAAATGAAATTTATGATTTCAATAATATTCAAAAAAATCAATCTGAAGAACCTACTGTTAAAGGCATAAAACCAAATAAGCCAATACCAATTAAAAAAGAAAATATTATTTTAAGATTTTTAAAATTTATAAAAAATATATTTTTTGGCAATGCTAAAGAATTACCAAATAAAAGACGTAAATCTAGGAACTATAATCCAAATTATAAAGGTAAAAAGTTTAATAAAAATTATAGACCTAGACATAGTAAATTTGCTAGAGGTAGGGGAAATCAATCTAAAAAAGATTAATTTTTTTATTTTGTAAATTCTCTGATAAATTCATCAACTGCTTTTCTAAATGAAGTGTTTGGATTTTGATAACAGAAGTATTCAACCCATATCTGGGATCTGTTATAACTTACATTTTTTGCATGAACCTTTTTTTTAATTAAATTATGAGAAGTAATGTAGCCTGCCATCCAACTAATATAGATTAATTTATCTTCTGGTTTTGCATTATAAAATGTTTTGCAGCTTGTTAAGCCCAAGCCCTTCACTCCTTCTTCTGAAAAAGCTATCTTGCTATCATTTAAAAATAAAACACATATTATAATTACAAATTTTTTCATTATTTTATTGGCGCGCCCGGAGAGATTCGAACTCCCGACCACTTGGTTCGTAGCCAAGTACTCTATCCAGCTGAGCTACGGGCGCATTATTTATCCACAACAACCTTTATTATACTTCATTAATCTCCAATAATTATATGGCCAAGGAACAATAAATCCTACTGCTAATACTGGTATAATAGAGGATAAAGATAGTTTTAAACTTCCCTCCAACATAATATCAGTAAGATTCATTGCAAGTTCCATTGAAATCATGCTTATTAAACTCATACCTGTTGCAGTTTTAAATGCGTTTTTAAAATCCATAGTTTTTAAAAGCAAAATTGTTTCTAGCAATATACTGGTTAATATTCCGTTAAGAATCGCAATTGGCATTATTATAATAATAGATTTTATATCAGTATAATATTGGAAATACAGTATTGTACCAAAATCACCAATAGAACAACCTAGCAAACACACAAAAGTATTTAGTGCGGAACTAATCCACTTATCTTTCTGTAGCCAAAATTTCATTTGTTATCCAGGTGGCCAAGAGAATTTTCTACCAGCAAGTATATGAATATGTAAATGAAAAACTTCCTGTCCAGCATCTTCTCCATTATTAATATTTACTCTAAACGATTCATTAATTTTCAAATCATATGTAATTTTTTTTATAATCAAAAATAAATGTCCCAAAATGTCTTTATCTTTATCAGTGCAATCACTCAATTTTGGAATTGGTTTCTTTGGAATAAGCAATATGTGTATTGGTGCTTGCGGGTTAATATCATTTATTGCTATACAAATATCGTCTTCATAAATAATTTCTGACGGTATTTCTCTATCTATAATTTTTTGAAATAATGTTTTTTTTGACATCTTATTCTTTATCTTACATAAATATGGCGGAGAGAGAGGGATTCGAACCCTCGATACAGTTACCCGTATAACACCTTAGCAGGGTGCCGCTTTCGACCACTCAGCCACCTCTCCTAAAACTTGTAAAAGTTACATACTTTCTGAACTTTTTACTTTGTCGGCAGAAACTTTAGAACTTTCACCATTTATTCTGTCATATACTTCTTCTCTATGAACAGCTACACTTTTTGGCGCATTTACACCAATTCTAACCTGAGAGCCCTTTATGCCGAGGACTGTAACCGAAACGTCGTCGCCTATCCTTAGAGACTCACCTACTCTGCGTGTTAAGATTAACATCGCACCTCCTCCAATACTTTTTTAAGTAATTGTTATTATTATTTTTTATACAAACCAAATACTATATTACATATTATAGAAAATACTACAAGGACATGCTATTTTTCAAGGTTAAAAGCCTTATGTAACACGTCTATGGCTGTTTTTAAGTTGTTTTCATCAGTAACAATAGAAATTTTTATTTCTGATGTGGAGATCATACTTATGTTGATTTCATTTTCAGCTAAAACAGAAAACATTTTACTTGCTATTCCAGGATGAGTTCTCATTCCAACTCCTACCATGGATATCTTTACTATTTGATTATTGCCCTCAACTTTTTTTGCATTAAGCTTTTCTGAGCTTTCGATTAGCGATTTTTTCGCATTTTCATAGTCATTTCTTGGAACAGTAAATGTGAAATTCGCTAAACCATCTTCTCCTACGTTTTGAACAATCATATCTACATCTATGTTTAATTTTGCAATTGGTCCTAAAATTAAAGATGCTATGCCTGGCTGATCCGGCACACCTCTGATGGTTAATTGCGCTTCGTCTTTATTAAAAGCTATTCCTGATATAATAGCTTTTTCCATTTGCAGGTCATTTTCTTTCTTTACCAATGTTCCACTTCCATCTTCAAATGTTGACAGAACTCTTATTCCAATATCATACTTTCCTGCAAATTCTACAGCTCTTGGTTGTAAAACTTTAGAGCCTTGACTTGATAACTCCAGCATTTCTTCAGTTGTTATTTGATTAATCTTTTTTGCTCCAGGAGATAATCTAGGGTCTGTAGTATATACACCATCTACATCTGTATATATCTGACATTCTTTAGCATCTAATGCAACTGATATTGCTACTGCAGAAGTGTCTGAACCACCTCTTCCAAGAGTTGTTATTTCACCTTCTTCAGTGACTCCTTGAAACCCAGCAACAACAACTATATTTCCATCACTTAAATAGTTTTTAATTACAGAATTATTTATTGATTCTATACGAGCTTTGTTATGTGCATTATCAGTCAATATGCCAGCCTGAGAACCAGTTAATGATATAGCTCTATGGCCTTTTTTATTCAAAGTCATTGCCAATAAAGATATAGTCACTTGTTCGCCTGTAGAAATAAGCATATCAAGCTCTCTACCTGAAATTTTATTATCTATAGATTTAGCAATGCCTAAAAGTCTATTTGTCTCTCCGCTCATTGCTGAAACAACCACAACAACCTGATTACCGTTATTTATTTCCTTTATAATCTTATCAGCAACTAAAGAAATTTTTTCAATAGTACCTATAGATGTTCCACCATATTTTTGAACAATTATTGACATGATTTATTTTACCTTTGATTTTAATAGACTTAATGTATTTTCTTTTATTGTATTAACTAAATCGTCAATATTTTTTTGATATTCTAATCCAGCTTGTGCTAAATCTTCTCTCCCTCCTCCTGTTGAACCAATAGAATCATTAATATAAGAAATTATTTCTTTTGCATTTATGACTTTAAAACAATCTTGTGTAACTAAAACATAAATTTCTAATTTTGATTTATTTTTTTGGAGTATTATCAAAATTAAATTTTTCGCAGAAGATTTAATGTCTTCGAAGATATTTTTTAGTATTTTTCCATCAATATAGTCTTGGTTCATTATATGAAAATTTTTCTCATAAACTATATTTTCATTTTGAATTTTATTTATTAGTTCAAAAGTTGCTATTTTTTTTATTAAATTAGAATTATCTTTTTTTAACTTTTTATTATCCTCAACTATACTTTTAATTTTATCTTCAAGCTGATCATCTTGGACATTAAGAGACTGACATAAATCAGACACTAAATTGTCTCGTTTTGTTAAATATTCATTTGCTGACATACCTGTAATTGCCTCTATCCTTCTAACCCCTGATGAAATACTTGATTCAGATAATATTTTAAATACACCTATATCTCCAGTATTATTTACGTGAGTTCCACCACATAATTCCACAGAAACATCACCAAAGCTTAAAACTCTAACCTCTTCATCATATTTCTCTCCAAATAGGGCTATTGCGCCTTTTTTTATTGCTTCGTCTTTATTCATTATTGAAGTATGTGCTGGAATGTTTTTATTTATATTTTGATTAACATCATTTTCAATAACTGAAAGTGTTTTTTTATCTAATGATTTTTCGCACGCAAAATCAAACCTTAGCTTAGTATCAGTTACAAGAGAGCCTTTTTGTTGCACATTATCACCAATATTATTTATCAATGCAGAATGCAGTAAATGAGTTGCGGAATGATTTAATTTTATATTTTCTCTCTTTAGTTGATCAATTTCTGCTACTACTTCATCTTTTACAGATAATATACCTTTAACCTGTTCACCAATTAACAAATTTGCAGAACCACGTTTTTGTGTATCTATAACTTCAAAGATGCCGTTATCAGAAAATATTTTTCCAGAATCGCCTATTTGACCGCCAGCTTCTGCATAAAAAGGACAGCTATCTATAACTATGCAAGCTTTTTGTCCTTCTTTAATTTTATCGATAGAATTATTCTCATAAAATATTTCTAAAATATTAGCTCTATTTTTCACATCTATATATCCTGTAAAATCTGATGAATATTTTGTAACAAAATCAATTTCATCTTTAAAACCAAATTTTTTAGATTTTTTACTATTTTCTTTTTGTTTATCCATTAATTTTTCAAAAACTTTTATATCTATTTCAAAATTCTTCTCTCGAGCTATTGTTGATGTTAAATCAACAGGAAATCCATACGTATCATATAATAGAAATAACAATTCTCCAGATAATAACTTTTTAGATTTATTTAACATTAGCTTATTTATATTTTTATCAAGTATGTCTAGCCCAACTTCTAATGTTTCATTAAATTTAACTATTTCTTGTTCTAATACTTGAGCAATCTTAGATTGATTATCAATTTCTTGATATTGTTGGCGAAGTGTATCAATAAATATTGGGATTAGCTTAATAAAGCTTTCATTAGTAAAACCGATTTTTTGAGCATGTCGAGCAGATCTCCTTATAATTCTTCTCAATACATATCCGTGTCCCTCATTTGACGGTAGAACCTTTTCTGAAATTAAAAATGATATTGACCTTATATGGTCAGCTAAAACTTTCATTGAGCTTGTTTCATTTTTATATTTATCACTAACATTTTTTTTAATAAAGGAAATCATTGGTGTAAAAAGATCAGTGTCATAATTACTATGCTCGTTTTGCATTACAGCACATATTCTTTCTAACCCCATACCTGTATCCACTGACGGATGAGGTAACTTCTCAATCTTGTCCTTTGATATTCTATTGAATTGCATAAATACTAAATTCCATATTTCTACATATCTTTCTCCTTCATCGCCTTGACCAGGCGGGAAACCCTTATATTTTTCACCAAAGTCATAAAATATTTCTGTACAAGGGCCGCAAGGGCCAATATCGCCCATACTCCAAAAATTATCATTTGTACCTATTATTGAAAGCCTATCTTTATTAATACCGATATTCTCAAGCCATATATTTTTTGCTTCTAAATCAGAATCGTGAACCGTTATCCATAATTTATCAGCAGGGATATTTAATTCATTTGTTAAAAAATCCCAAGCATATTGGATAGCATCTTCCTTGAAATAATCACCAAAGCTGAAATTTCCTAGCATCTCAAAAAAAGTATGATGTCTATTAGTAAAACCTACGTTATCAAGATCATTATGTTTTCCTCCAGCTCTTATGCATTTTTGGCTTGTAACTGCTGATTTAAACTTAGGCTTGCTAAGTCCTAAAAAGTAATCTTTAAATTGAACCATGCCAGCATTTGTGAAAAGCAATGATTTATCATCATTAGCCGGTAATATAGGGCTTGAATCAACATGCGTATGACCTTTTGATACAAAGTATTGAATAAATTTTTTTCTTATATCGCTGCTTTTATTTTTCATGATTTTTTAAAATATTTATTACTTTTAATATAGTATT
>CACEJE010000021.1 GCA_902559815.1 uncultured Thiothrix sp. | reverse complement strand
ATCTCACTTTTCTGTTTAACAAAAATTATACCCACAGGATATTCAATTCCCAATGGACATAAAACATATGAGTTGTTTTTATTTATATGTTTTTCTAAAGAATATTTTTTTACAATTTTTTGCGTTACCAAACATGGTTTTTTATCTAAATATATATCATTAATTAAATTTTTTATTTCGCTCTCACTTGAAAAGTACTTTTTATCTAATTCCGAAAATCCACTAAAATTAATCATATATATTTTTATTGATATTGATGAAAATTCATTTTCTATAAATTTTTCTATATATTCAAATAGTGATGCTATGTTTCGATAAGATATTATTTCATTAGAAAATTTTGAAATTTTTTCTTGAATATTTTTATTTATTTTTGCAGTTTCTATTATTTCAGCTAATTTCTTTTTCAGTATGTTATTTTCATCAATTAGTGATTTTATTCTAATATCTTGAAAAGAAATAACATTTGTATTATTTTTTTTTAACACAAACATTTTATTTAATAAATCGACATTTTTAATAATAAAATCTGGATTTTCTGAAAGATATTCCAGAATAGTATCCTTTGAAATTTCTTTTGTTATTTTATTTTGATCCTGCTTATCTTTATATTTCATAACTTTTATAATGTATAGGTCCCATTAAAAATATATTTTGCATTACCAATTAGATAAATTGAATCTTCATTTTTACCTGACCATTTTACTTGAGCTTTACCTCCATTCATATGAATATAGCTACTTTTATACTTTATTTTTGAATTTTCCTTCAGATATGTCGTCTGCAAGCTAGTCATTATTGCACAAGCTGCGGACCCACAGGCATTTGTTTCTCCAGAGCCTCTTTCAAAAATCCTTGCTCTCCAATGATTATCTTTTATTCTTTCGATAATGCTAATATTCACTCCTTTATTAAAAAATTTTTTTTTGTTAAAAGCTTCAGCAAAATCATTTAAATCAAAACTCGATAATTTATTTACATGAAAAACAGCGTGTGGATTACCCAAATATATAGGAGTAAAAAAATATTTTCTTTTTTTATATAAAAAGTAATTTTTTCCAACTGAAATATTGTAATTCGTACGGGCTTTTCCCATATCAACCATTATTGAATTTTTATTTATATAAGTAACAGCCAAATTAGTTGAAATAGTTTTAATATTTATATTTTTCTTTCTTTTACCATACTTTTCAAAATAGTATTTTCCAACGCATTTCGCACCATTACCACATTGACCTGACTCTGTGCCATCTCTGTTGTAAATTTTATAGTTAAAATCAATATCTTTTTTGCTGCTTTTTTCTAGAATTAATATTTGGTCACATCCAATACCATAGTTTCTACTAGATATATCTCTAATATTTTTTTTGCTTAATTTAAATTTATGGCGAAGTTGATCAATAATTACAAAATCATTTCCCAAGCTTTGCATTTTGATAAAATTAAATTTTTTCATCTCTTTTGCTCTAAATTATTAATTCCCTTTTTAGAAGGTCATCAATTGTTTCTTTTTTACTTATTTGTATAGGCTTACCATTTTTAATTAATATTTCAGCTGGTTTTGGTCTAGTATTGTAATTACTAGCCATTGAAGCTGCATATGCTCCACAGGAATAAACAACAACGATATCACCTTGCTCTACCTTAAGTTTTATATCTTTTCCAAGAAAATCTGCGCACTCGCAGACGGGTCCGACAACGTCGCATAATAATTCTTCTTTATTATTTCTTTCTTCGCTAACACAATCTATTTTATGTACTGCGCCATATAATGCTGGCCTAATTAAGTTATCCATCCCTGCGTCCACTATTACATAATTTTTCTCACTATCTTTTTTAATGTATTCAACTTTTGTTAACAAAAATCCAGAATTTCCAACAATGCTTCTACCCAACTCTAAAATAATATTATAATTTTCTAAATTATTATCTTTGATAGCTATATTTATTTCTTTCCCGAAATCATTAAGTGTAGGTACTTTTTCGTTATTATAACTAATTCCTAGACCACCACCCATATCAATTAATTGAATATGTATATTTTTATTTTTTAATTCCTCTATTATTTGAGCTACTGAGGATATAGCTTTTAAAAAAGGTTCGATAGTTTCAATCTGTGAGCCTATGTGATAGTCAATACCCAGTAAATCAATATGTTTTTGTTCACTAGCATAGATAAATGCATCCATCATATTCTTTAAATTGATACCAAATTTAGTTTCCTCTAAACCAGTTGATATATATTCGTGCGATCCAGGATCTATATTAGGATTAACTCTAATTGCTACTGGAGCAGTTTTTTTTAGTTCATTAGAAATTTTATTAATTCTTTCAAGTTCTGAAAAAGACTCAACATTAATGCAGTAAATTCCTTCTTCTATAGATCTTTTTATATCATCTTCAGATTTTCCTACTCCAGAGTAAATAATCTTTTTTGGATCAGCCCCAATCTTTAAAACTCTATCAAGTTCACCCATTGAAACAATATCAAATCCACTACCTAGATCATATAATAATTTTAATATACTCAAACTAGAGTTAGCCTTAACTGAATAAAAAATATTTCTTTTTTCTTGTGCGAATACATTTTTAATCTGGTTATAATTCTCAGATATTGAGTTCTCATCGTAAACAAAGCATGGAGTACCAAATTCTTTAGCTATACTTTCAAAGAAAACTTTATCTATATTTTTAAAATTTTTTTTAGGATCTGTATTCATTTTTAAAAACTAAATTTTTTGCTTCCTCTGGTAAATATAGTTCACCCGTTTGCCCACAGCCTTGGACAGCTATTACAAGCAAACAAAAAAACACATATAATATGTTATTAAATTTTTTCATAAGTACTGATAATTTTTTTTGCTTTTTTAATTTGTTTCATAACTTCATTAAATGAAGCGCCTCCTATAGACATTTTATTACTAACTGATCCTTCTACATTTAGAAACTTGAATACATCTGTATCTGTCAAAGGAGAAATATTTTGGAACTCTTTTAAAGTCAGTTGATCCAAATTAAGCTTTTTATTTATAGCATACCCTACTGTTTTGCCAACTATTTCGTGAGCGTCTCTAAAAGGAACACCTTTCTTAACTAAATAATCTGCGTAATCAGTTGCAGTGGAAAAACCTTTTTCTGCTGCAGCTTTAGTAACATCTTCATTTAATTTTAAATTTTCCAAACACAAATTCATTGCTTGTAAACACATATCAATTGTATCAGCACAATTAAATAATGCGGGTTTATCTTCCTGATTGTCTCTATTGTATGCAAATGATTGAGCTTTCATTATTGTCAATATATTTACAAGTTGGCCATAAACTGTGCCAGTTTTACCTCTAATTAATTCTAAAACATCAGGATTCTTTTTTTGTGGCATAATAGACGAACCTGTACAAATTTTGTCATCTAAAGATACAAAATTATACATTGTCGAACACCATACAATTATTTCTTCAGAAAATCTTGATAGGTGAGACATAAGTAAAGAAGAGTTACTTATAAATTCAATAATAAAATCTCTATCACTTACGCTATCTAAAGCATTATCCGTAACGTTATCAAATTGTAATAACTTTGCAGTATACTTTCTATCAATTTTATAGGATGTTCCAGATAATGCTGCAGCACCTAGAGGTGAAGAATTTAATCTTATGTAACTATCCAAAAATCTTGATTTATCTCTTTCAAGCATAAAAAACCAAGCCATTAAAATAAAACCAAATGTGATCGGCTGTGCTATCTGCATATGTGTAAAACCTGGAACTATACTTTTATGATATTTTTCAGCTAACTGTATAAGTGTTTTTTGAAGAGTAATAATGTTTTCATAAACTGCTGTAGTTTCATCTCTTACATATAGCTTCATATCAGTTGCAACTTGATCGTTTCTAGATCTACCTGTATGAATTTTTTTTGCAGTGTCTCCAATTAATTCAATGAGTTCATTCTCTATATGCATATGAATATCTTCTAATGAATTTTTCCATACCATTTTTCCACTCTCAATTTTTTTTTCTACCTTTTTTAAAGCAGTAAGAATCTTTTTAAGCTCTTTATCACTCAATATACCAATTTTATTAAGCATCATAGAGTGCGCTTTTGATCCCTCAATATCATATAAATACAGTCTTTTATCAAAATGAATTGAAGAAGTGAAAAATTCAACAAAATTATGTGTTTTTTTGGAAAATCTTCCTTGCCAAGGTTTTTTTGTATTCTTTGCCATTGTGAAATAATATCTAATATAATTATAAATAAGTATAACATTAAGTTGACAATAAGGACGAAAGTTTAATGCTAAAAAATATAAGAATTGCTACTAGAAAAAGCCCATTAGCATTATGGCAAGCTACAAAAGTAAGCGAAATGCTTAAAAATATTGATAATTCAATAAATATTGAAATAATTAAAATTACAACGTCGGGCGATAAAATTTTGGACAAACCATTATATGATATAGGTGGGAAATCCCTATTTTTAAAAGAACTTGAGCAGTCTCTTTTAAAAGATGAGTGTGATATAGCGGTTCATTCGATGAAAGATATGCCGGCTATACTTCACGAAGACTTAGCAATTAGTGCAATTCTAAAAAGAGAAGATGCTAGCGATGTATTAATATCTAAAAAATATAACTCACTAAAAGATTTCACAAAAAATTCATCAATAGGGACATCGAGTGTTCGAAGAATTTGTAATCTAAAATATGACTATCCTAATATTCATATTTCCGATTTAAGAGGAAATATAGATACAAGGATAGATAAAGTTTTAAATGGTGAAATTGACGGAATTATTTTAGCTGCTGCTGGCGTAAAAAGACTAGGTTTAGAAAAATATATTTCATCTTACTTAAATAAAAATATGTGGATACCCGCAATTGGTCAAGGTGCAATAGGAATTGAAATAAAAAAAAGTAATGAAAAGCTAAATAAATTCATTAATAAACTTAACGATGAGCATACTTCAATTTGTGTTAATGCTGAAAGAGAGATTAGTAAATTTTTTAATGCAAGCTGTAATACTCCAATAGCTGCATATGCCGAAACTAATAATAATAATATTTATATAACATCAATGATTGGTAATATAGAAGGAAGTAAAAAGATTTATTCAAATAAAGAAGGATTATTAAATAATGCGCAAAAAATTGGATATAGTTTAGCAATTGATTTAGAAAAAAAAGGAGCGAGAGACTTTTTATAAATGCAAGTACTTATTACAAGGCAAATAGAACAATCAGAAAAATTTTCTTTAATTTTAAAAAAAAATAATATTAAAAATATTGTTTTTCCTCTCATTGCAATAAAAAATATTCATTTGAATGTTACAAATAAAAAAAATTTAGACCAAGCGGATATAATAATTTTTACAAGCCAAAACTCTGTTTATTCTTTATTGAAAGAAGTAAATATTAATTCTATAAAATCAAAAAAAATAATAGCAATTGGGAAGTCTACAGAAACAGTTTTAAATAAAATGAAGATAAAAGTTGATATAGTTCCTGAAAATAACTATACAAGTGAATCACTTTTAGACGAAATAGAAAAACATCGAATCATTGATAAAAAAATTATTATTATAAAAGGGATTGGTGGGAGATCTTTGCTTCACAAAAAACTATCTAAAAATAATTTTCTTTATGACGACGTTAATATATACGAAAGAATCGTTCCAATAACATTTTCAAGCCTTTCTCAGAACACACTCAATAGTATTACTCATATTTGTATTACAAGTGTAGAAATCTTGTGTAATCTGGAATATATATGTCAAATTCTCAAGTTAGAAATTTCTAAAAATATGGTTTTTGTTGCTGGAAACGATAGAATTGCGAAGGAAATAGTTAAAAAATTTTTTAATTACAAAATTTTAATATCAAAAGATCCCACAAATGATGAAATGCTTAAAACTTTATTAAGTAGTACATAATCAAACTTTTCCAATTTCAATTTTTTCTGTAATCCACCTCTTAGCTAATAACTCAGAAGCTTCCTCAGAAACCATATCAGAACATTCTTTTGTTTCTTTTATATATTTATAATCCCTAGTGATATTTGCAATCTTAAAATTTATTTCGCCTTTTTGTTTTTTGCCTAATATTTCCCCTGGCCCTCTTATTTCTAAATCTTCTTTAGCGATATCAAAACCGTTATTATGCTTTCTTAGTATATTGATTCGACTTTTAGCAGTTTCGCTTAACCCTCCTTTATATATTAAAATACAAGTACTTTCTTTTTCCCCCCTTCCAACCCTTCCTCTTAATTGATGCAATTGAGATAATCCCATTCTTTCTGAATTTTCAATTACAATTACTGTTGCATTTGGGATATCTAAGCCAACTTCAATAATTGTTGTAGACACCAGAAGATCTATTTTTTTATTCCTAAAATCATTCATTACAACTTCTTTCTCTTTCATTTTCATTCTACCGTGTATCAATCCAATATTTACATTTGTAATTTTCTTTTTTAGCTCATCGTAAGTTTTGGTTGCTGCCTTACATTCCAAAACTTCAGACTCATCTATTAATGGGCAAACCCAAAAAATTTGATTACCCTCCTGACATTGTTTTTTAATTTTTTTAAATACTTCTTGCCTTCTGTTTTCAGATAAAGCAATTGTATTAATTCTTTTTCTCCCCATAGGCATCTCATCAATAATTGAATAGTCTAAGTTTCCATATAAGGTCATTGCTAGTGTTCTTGGAATTGGCGTTGCAGTTAAAATTAGCTGATGAGGAAATGTATCAGAATTTTTTCCTTTAGAGGTAAGTATCATTCTTTGATGTACACCAAATTTATGTTGTTCGTCAATTATAACAAGAGCTAAATTAAAAAATTTTATTTGGTTTTGAATTAAAGCATGAGTACCAATAACTAAATCGATATTTCCTAATTTTATATCTTCAATAATCATGTCTTTTTCTTTTTTTTTCATGCCTCCATACAATAAAGCAATTTTGATATTAAAATCTTTTAGCATTATTTTAATACTTTGATAATGTTGCTCTGAAAGAATTTCTGTTGGCGCCATAAATGCAACCTGGTAACCATTAGTAATTGCATGTAGAGCACCAAACAAGGCCACAAGTGTTTTCCCAGATCCAACATCGCCTTGCACCAGTCTCATCATTGGCGTCTTTTTTTGCATATTGCCAACTATTTCTTCCATCACACATAACTGAGACTTTGTTGGCTGAAAAGGAAGTTTTTCTATTAACTTCTTAATTGGTTTATCATTATTATTTAATTGAAAAGATTTTAACGTTTTGTTAAATGCTCTTATTCTTTTAAAAACCAACTGATGTGCTAATAATTCTTCAAATACTAATCTTTTTTTATCTCTATTTGCTGTATTAACTAAATCATCATAAATTATATTTTTTGGAGGATTATGAATATTTATCAATGCTATATTTATATTTTCTAAATTATATTTTTTTAAAATTTTATTTGGAAGAATTTCTGGAAACTGGATTTCCTTAGATCTTAATAAAGCTAAGGATTGTTTTATAAAATTCCTTAAGCTGTGCTGATGCAAACCTTCTGTAATTGGATAAACAGGAGTTAAATATTCATCTAAAATAGGTCTATTGCTTTGACTAAAAAATTGACATTCAGGATGAATAAATTCTTTTGTTGTTTTTGTTATTCTTGCTTCCCCATAACATCTTACTGATTTTCCTATTGAAAAATTGCTCATCTGACTTTTATTAAAATAAAAAAACCTAAGCTGAATACTGCCAGTGAAGTCTGAGATTCTAACTACGAACATTCTTTTTTTATAAAAAATAATATTTGCTTTTTCTATTACACCCTCAATAAGATATTTTTTTCCGTGTTCTAAATCTGATATGTTTGTTAATTTTGTTTTATCTTGATACCTTATTGGTAAATGAAATAATAATTCCTCAATAGAATTGATACCAATTTTACTTAATTTAATTAATGCTTTTTCACCAATACCTTTAAGATCTAAAAGACTTTTAGACATAAAAAAATTTATTTAACCACTGCTATTGCATCAATTTCAATTAAAGCACCCTTAGGTAGCTCATTGATACCAATTGCCGCTCTAGCTGGGTAAGGCTTATCAAAAATTTTATCCATATGCTCATTTACTTTAGAAAAATTTTCTAAATTTGTTAAATAAACGTTTAGCTTAAGAATATTTTTAAGGGATGATCCCGATGCCTCAAGTACAGAACTTAAATTTATAAAAACCTGCTTTATTTGGTCATCAATATTTTCAGATATAAGGGTCATTTTAATTGGATCTAATGGTATTTGTCCCGATAAATATACAATATTTTCAAATTTAACTGCTTGTGAGTATGCGCCAATAGCTGCCGGTGCTTTATCTGTGTGTATATATTCCTTTGTCATTATCCTATTGTCCTCATTACTTTATTAATATTTTTTAATTTTTTTAATTCTTTTATTACATCAGCTAAATGCTTTCTATTTTTTACATCAATTGTAAATACAAAAGATGCATAAGGATTTTGAACTTCATCAAACTTAACATTTTCTATATTACATGAAAGACGAGATATAACACCTGCAACATTTGCGAGAACGCCTCTTTGCTTTTCAGAATATACTCTTATTTGTGCTTGATATTCTCCGCTTACCTCGTCAGCCCATTCTATAAATATTTTTTTTACTTTAGTTTTTTTTATATTATTACAAACAGATCTATGAACAACAAATCCATTTCCTGATGAAGTTAAACCTACTATATTATCACCTGGTATAGGTCTACAACATTTAGCATAATTCAAAACCAATCCTTCCGTTCCCTTAATAGAGATATTCTCTATTTTTTTCGATCCCAAAACTTTTGAAACCCAATCATGATACTTTTGTTTCACGAAATTCTTTTTAATTGCAAGATTTTTAGCAGCAAAATGCGGTACTATATTTCCTAAACCAATTTCTATAAATAAATCTTTCTCACTTTTTAAATTATATTCATTCAATAGCCTTCTAATTTGAGTATATGGAATCTCCGTAAATGATGTACCATAGTCATGAAGAGACTTGTCTAAAATCCTTAATCCTAAATCTGAAGCTTGCTCCGTTTGCATCTTTTTTAAATAACTTTTTATATTCGTGCGTGCTTTTGCAGTAACAACAAACTCTAACCAAGATGGATCTGGCTTGCCAATTGGGGTGGTAATAATTTCAACAGTCTGACCTGAGGAAAGCATCGTGCTTAAAGGAACATCTATATTATTTATTTTTGCTGCTGTACATCTATTTCCAACATCTGAATGAACTGAATATGCATAGTCAATAATACTACTTCGATATGGCAATTCTTTAATTTCGCCTTTCGGTGTAAATATATATATCTCATCAGGAAAAAGGTCAACTTTAATATTTTCAAGAAGATCAATGGAGTTAGAAGAATTTTGCTTCATTTCAATGATTTTTTGAAGCCAATCTCTTGCATATGCTTGTGCTGAAGAATGACCTCCGGTTTTATATTGCCAATGAGAAGCTATTCCAGACTCCGCAAAATGATCCATCTCTTTTGTTCTTATCTGTACTTCAATAGGTATTGCATTTGGGCCGAATAATACAGTATGTAGTGCCTGATAACCGTTTGATTTCGGTATCGCAATATAATCTTTAAATTTTCCTGGTACTGGTTTAAATAAGTTATGAGTTGCCCCAAAAATTCTATAACAATCGTCTATTTTATTTGTAACAACCCTTAATCCATATATATCAAAAACAGCATTGAAACTTACTTTCTTTTTTTTCATTTTTTTATAAATACTATAAGCATTTTTTTGTCTTGAGTATATTTGTGCTTCAATATTTAAATCTTTAAGTCTTGCAGAGATCTTTTCATTAATATCTGCTAAAAATTTTATTTTGTTTCCTTTGTGATTTTCAACAGATTTATTAATAATCTTATATCTTAAAGGATTTATTGTTTTAAATGAGATTTCTTCAAGCTCAAGTCTTAATTTATTCATACCCAATCGAAGCGCTATCGGAACATAAATCTCAAGAGTTTCTTTTGCTATTCTAAGTTTTTTATCTTTTGATAAACAATCTAAAGTTCTCATATTGTGTAATCTGTCTGCGAGTTTTACCAATATAACTCTAAGATCATCTGACATTGCTAGCATCATTTTACTGAAATTTTCTGCTTGTGCTTCATCTCTTGATAGGAATTCAATATTATCAATTTTACTTACACCATCAACTAATTTAGCTATTTCATCACCAAATGAATCTTGAATATCTTTAGTGCTAACGTGAGTATCCTCAACGACATCGTGAAGAATTGCGGCAGCAATACTTACCGCATCCATTTTCATTTCAGCAAGTATCGAAGCAACAGACAATGGATGATTAATATATGGTTCTCCGCTTTTTCTTAATTGACCTTTGTGGCTTTCATTACTAAAAATGTAAGCATCTTTAATAAGGTTTATTTGTTTCTTATTAAGATAAGCATTAGATTTTTTTAAAAGATTATTTAGCGCGGGGTTAGACGAACTTTGCTGGCTCAAATTAGATTTTTTTAAATTTGAAGTTTCAGCCATATCATATAATTATCCAAAATTAGTCTTCTAGGTTGTTTCTGTTGTTTCTGTTGTTTCTGTTGTTTCTGTTGTTTCTGTTGTTTCAGTTACTTCAGCTGCTTCTGCTGCTTCTGCTGCTTCTGCTGACCCTGTTAAAATATTCTCCTCGATTATTATATTATCTGAGCTCATAGAAACTTCATTTGTATCAGTTTGAGAACCACTATCTATTTCACCTTGATTTACATTGCTCTCAGCATTATCAGCATTATCAGCATTAAGCAAAACACCAGTTTCTGCATCAATTTCAGATTGATCAAAAATCCCTTCATCCTCATTTACAACTGCTTTTTCAATAAGCATCTCTTCAGTAATATTCCCTGCAGCTACCTCACGTAAAGCCACAACTGTTGCTTTATCATTATCCCAATCCAATGTAGGTTCCTTTCCATTCATTAATTGTCTTGCTCTTTTGCTTGCTACTCTTACAAGGTGAAAACGATTTTCTACTTGCTCAAGACAATCTTCTACAGTAATTCTAGCCATTTTAATATTCCTTATATGTTCAATTATTTATATACAAATAGTACTTTAAAAATCATTATCTATCAAAGGTTCTTTACGTATTTCCTCTTGGATGACCATATCTTTATCCGATATAAATTTTAACAACTTCTCTTCTGCTCTTGAAAAATCATCATTCACAATAATATAGTCATAATTTTTTGCCATACTAATTTCAAGCTTTGCATTTTCAAGTCTACGTAAAATCACATCTTCTTCATCTGTGCCTCTATCTCTAAGTCTTTTTTCTAGCTCAGATAGCGACGGTGGTAATATAAAGATATTTCTAGAAGAAGGAAGTTTTTGTTTAATTATTTCAGCGCCTTGAAAATCAATTTCAAGAATAACCAAAAGATTTTTTTCTATTAAATTTACAACTGAATCAATAAGTGTTCCGTAATAATTTTCATGAACAAAAGCGTACTCTAAGTAAGCTTCTTTTTTTATATTTTCTTGAAAAACTTCATTATCAACAAAAAAATAATCTTCTCCATCTTTTTCACCAACTCTAGGTTTTCTGGTTGTTTGTGAAATAGAAACAATAATGTTATTTTTTTTAGAAATTTTTTTAATTAGGCTAGTTTTGCCTGCACCCGAGGGCGCTGAAACTACGCAAAGATTTTTAAAGATTTCGTCATTAAAGTTCATCATTTCTTAATAATTTAATTTTTGCTTCTTATTTAAATACCACTGCTAGCCACGGTGGTATTTTTTTATTATATCCGTTATCTTGTTTATTTGCTTACAAAAAAAACCACCATTCATCCCTGAATAGTGGTTGCTAGATCATTAGGAGATAATGATTTAAAAAGCGTATTGCGCTCTAAGCTGGAAACTGTCTAGATCTTCTGAAGTGCTTCCTGGATTTACTTCATTATCCATACTTACACTTGAGTAATTTGCCATAAATTTAACAGTTTTATTAACATACCAGTTCACACCGATAACTGTTCTATCTACATCAACTTCACTTGCAGCAACTGTTCCTTCATCTGCATCATCAATTGATATATCCTCATAACGTAGTACAAATTCAACTGCACCCATATTCCCTTTAGGCTTAACTTTGTCAAATTTTGCACCTTTCCATTTATAACCTCTTGTTTCACCTGTTAAAATATATGAAAGTTGACCGTAATATCCATCCCACTCATAACCCTTTGAACCATTTTCTAACTCAGTTTCGTTATCAAAATATTCAGCTTGTACAGAGAATGGACCCTTTACGTATGCAGCTTCAACACCTATGTTAGTGATGTCACCAGCAGCAGCATCAGCTAATGTAGTCTTATCGCCTTGGTGAACACCTAACTGAAGCGAAGCATTTGCACTTTCACCTTTGTAATCGGCTATGCCGTATGATACACCGAAATGAGCAAAATTATTTTTACCTAATTTTGGAGAATAATGTAGTCTAGCTGTGGTGTGCCAAATCATATCATTGTCGTCGTCTGTGTCATTTTTATAAGCATCAAATACTGACAAAGCTCCGGATATACGATTTTCTTTATTATAAAAACCTAATTTGATACCAGCGCCATCTCCTGGCTTACCAACTAAGTAGTTAACTTTTTCATTCATTGCATTTAAAAGACCTCTTTCAATTGTTGAGATCCATTTTGATGAAGTTCTTTGTTCCAGCATCATGTCTGCCTTTGTTTTACCAGCAGTAATATAAAATCCTTTTTTAGAATCGTACTTGATATAACCTTCATCTAAATTAGCTGAGTCTTTTTCAGAATTAAAGTCATATGTTGCTTTATAAGACCAGTGCTTATTTACAGAACCTTTAATATTGATTCTGGTTCTTCGCCATTCCATATCTGAAAAAGATTTATTTTCAGTTTGATGCCCAGAATCCAAAGAATCGTAGTCCATCATTAAACGTCCGCCAATTGCAAATTTTTGGTTACCTGATTTAATTTTGATACCACCGCCAGATGTATTAATTGTTAATCCCTTTTTTGCTTTTGTTTTAACAACTCCACTTTTCTCACCTTTGCTTTGTTTCATTGACTGCTCCATTGCATTAATTTTCATTAAGGCATTTTGGAGCTGTTCTTGCATTTTATAAAACTCAGCTTCAGTTACTGAATAAGCAGGTTTAGCTATTAATAAAGCAACAATAGTAAACATTAAAAATTTTATTCTCATTTTTTTGTTCTCCTTTACAAATTTAGTTTGTTTACAAGTTATTAATTCGTAATATACGGGAGTGATGTTAAGAGAAATTTGTTACGGTAGTTTTACTATTTTATTAAACTTTTATGACAATTTTTTATTAAATTTTTATGACATCAACATTTCTTAATAAATCTGTAATAAATCTATGTAATATTTATATGCAGAAATTAAACAAACAAGGAGATTATACAATGTTAAAGTATTTATTAAGTATTGCTCTTATAGCAGGAACAATAGCTTCAAAGGTTCATGCTAGAGATCAAATAAGTATTGTTGGGTCATCAACAGTTTATCCATTTGCTATCGTTGTAGCTGAAAAATTTGGGAAAACAACAAATTTTAAAACACCTAAAATCGAATCTACAGGTTCTGGTGGTGGATTAAAACTTTTCTGTGCTGGTGTTGGAACACAACACCCTGATTTTACAAATGCGTCAAGAGCAATTAAAACAAAAGAAATTAAAAGATGTCGTGAAAATGGCGTTGGTGATATTACCGAAGTTAAAGTTGGATATGACGGAATCGTTATAGCAAATTCTAAGTCAGCGGCACCTTACAAAATGACTCGCATGGATTTATATTTGGGCTTAGCTAAAGACATTCCTAATCCTGACGGATCTGAGTCATTTATTCCAAACCCTCATAAGACTTGGAAAGATGTTAATCCAGAACTTCCTGCTGTAAAAATTGAAGTTTTAGGCCCACCTCCAACATCTGGTACTAGAGATGCTTTTTCCGAATTAGCTTTAGAAAAAGGCGGTTGTAAAAAAATTAAATGGATTAAAGCATTAAAGAAAAAAAATAAAAGTGAATATAAATCAAAATGTCATACGGTTAGAGAAGATGGAGCATTTATAGAAGCCGGTGAAAACGATAACTTAATTGTTCAAAAATTAGTTAGCAACCCAAATGCATTAGGCATATTTGGTTTTAGTTTCTTAGAGCAAAACAGAGATAAAATACAAGGTGCTATAATGAATGGAGTTACACCAGATATGGACAGTATTTCATCAGGTGCATATCCTGTTTCAAGACCATTGTTCTTTTATATTAAAAATGCTCATGTTGGAGTAATACCTGGAATGATGGAATATGTTGAAATGTTTGTGGGTGATGCCGCGTCAGGTGATGATGGCTACTTGAGCGAAAGAGGCTTAATCCCTATGCCTGCTGCAGAGCGCGCAGAGCTTATGCCAAAAGTTTTAGACTTATCATTAATTGTTGGAGATAAATCTCCTTCTAAAGTTTCTAAAAAGTAAAATAATTAGATACGTAGGAACGGGGTAATAATTACCCCGTTTTTTTATGTATAATCATTGTATTGGGAATATTATTATGCAAACTTTTGAAAAATACCTAACAATATGGGTAGGTTTATCAATTTTCTTAGGATTACTACTTGGCAATAATTTTAATTCAATTTTCATTGATATTGCTAGCTATAGTATTGCAAATATAAATTTATTAATTGCAATATTAATTTGGATCATGATTTATCCAATGATGCTTAGTATTGATTTTAAATGTATAAAGAAAGTGTGGGAAAATCCAAATGGTCTCTTTTTAACTATATTTGTAAATTGGATGATTAAACCATTTAGTATGGCAGGAATAAGTATCTTATTTTTTCATTATATCTTTGATGATTATGTAACAATTGAAGATGCAAATAGTTATATAGCAGGCATGATATTACTCGGAATTGCTCCTTGTACCGCGATGGTATTTATTTGGTCAAAACTAGTTAATGGAGATGCTAACTACACGTTACTTCAAGTCTCAATAAACGATATAATTTTAATATTAGCGTTTCCAATAATTACAAAACTTCTTTTAGGTCTAACTGGACTTATGATTCCCTGGAATACATTAATAGCTTCTATAGTCCTATACATTATTATTCCTTTAACTGCAGCGATATTAACAAGATATATCATCTTAAAAAATGATTTGAGTAAAATTAATAATCTTATTAATCTACTAAAACCATTTTCTATTTTAGGCTTATTGCTTACAGTGTTAATATTATTTGGTCTACAAGCCGATAAAATTAATGAAAAACCATTTATAATGATATTAATTTCTATTCCTTTACTAATACAGACTATTGGAATTTTTGCTATTACTTATTTTCTAGCATTTAAACTTGCTATTCCTTATAATGTAGCAGCTCCGGCAGCATTAATAGGTACTTCAAATTTTTTTGAACTAGCTGTAGCAGTAGCTATAAGTCTGTTTGGCCTAAATTCAGGAGCAGCCTTAGCAACAGTTGTAGGTGTTTTAGTAGAGGTGCCTTTGATGTTAATGCTTGTAAATTATGCGAATAGAACTAAACATTACTTTAAGGAAAGTTAGATGGAATTAGTAAAAAAAACTGATGATTATACAATCTATAAAAAAAGATCTGGCAGGTATGCTGTGAAAAACAAAGACAAAAAATATTTGTCTGAGAAAGAAAAAATTGAAATTTTATTAAAAGA
>CACEJE010000020.1 GCA_902559815.1 uncultured Thiothrix sp. | reverse complement strand
TTTATTTTTCATCATAATCGGCGAATCTAGCTGCTATCTGCATAATAACGACAGCTAAAACTACTGCGCCAATTGTAATCCACGCCCAACCAGTCATAATAATACACTCCTTTAAACTTTAATTTATTTTATCATGGATTTAAGCCTTTTCCAGTCAAATAATGGACCAGGATCTAATTTTCTTCCAGGAGATATATCAGAATGTGCAACGGTTCTTTCTATGTTTAGACTCGGATACTCTTTAAAGAGTATGTGTAAAATTTCAGATAATTTAATATATTGATTATCTTCGAAGGAGATATCTTCACAGCCCTCTAACTCAATCCCGATAGAAAAGTCATTACAATTTTCTCTACCATTATAAGAAGATTTACCTGCATGCCACGCCCTTTTATTAAAAGGTACAAATTGAATAACTTCTCCATCTCTTTTTATATATAAGTGTGATGAAACTTTCATGTCTCTTATGGAATTAAGATACTCTTGATTAGTATGTGATAATTTATTCAAAAAGAATTCCTCTACATAAGTATTACCAAATATTGTTGGTGGCAAACTAATGCTATGAATCACTATAAGAGAGATATCTTTTTCATCTGGTCTTACATTATAATTTGGAGATTCAAGATATTTCACTCCATCAAGTATATGATTTTTTATTTTCATATTTATATTATGCAAAAAAAAAGCCCTAACTTGCAGGACTTTTTTATTTATTTTACAAATTAATTTAATTTACATCATGCCGCCCATGCCGCCCATGCCGCCCATGCCGCCCATTGGATCCATGCCGCCGCCATGTGAATGTCCGCCATCTTCTTCTTCAGCAGGTAACTCAGCTACCATTGCTTCTGTAGTTATCATTAGACCAGCTACAGAGGCTGCATTTTGAAGTGCAGATCTTGTTACTTTTGTTGGATCAAGGATACCCATTGCAATCATATCGCCAAATTCTCCAGTTGCTGCATTATAACCTTCATTTGAATTTTTACTTTCAATTACTTTAGCCAAGATTACAGAAGCCTCATCGCCAGCGTTACCAACAATTTGTCTTAATGGTTCTTCCATTGATCTCCTTAATATATTTATTCCCATGTTTTGATCTGCATTATCACCTTCTAGATCTTTTATCGCGGAAATTGCTCTAATTAAAGCTGTCCCACCACCTGGGACAACACCCTCTTCAACAGCTGCTCTAGTTGCGTGTAAAGCGTCCTCTACTCTTGCTTTCTTTTCTTTCATCTCAACTTCTGTTGCTGCACCAACTTTTATAACTGCAACACCACCAGCAAGTTTTGCCATTCTTTCCTGAAGCTTCTCTTTATCATAATCAGATGTAGCTTCTTCTATTTGCGCACGTATTTGATCAACTCTTCCTTTAATTTGATCTGCGCCCCCAGATCCATCAATAATAGTAGTATTTTCCTTCGAAATATTTACTTTCTTTGCTGTACCAAGATCTTCTAATGTAACTTTTTCTAGAGATAATCCCACTTCTTCAGAGATTACCGTTCCACCTGTAAGGATAGCAATATCTTCCAACATTGCTTTTCTTCTATCACCAAATCCAGGAGCTTTAACTGCAGAAACTTTAACAATACCTCTTATAGAATTGACTACTAAAGTTGCAAGAGCTTCACCCTCTACATCTTCAGCAATTATTAGAAGTGGCTTTCCGGCCTTTGCTACTGACTCTAATAAAGGTAACATTTCTCTTATATTTGAGATTTTCTTGTCGTGCAATAGGATAAAGGGCTCATCAAGATCACAAGTCATGCTTTCTTGATTATTTGCAAAATATGGAGATAAGTAACCCCTATCAAATTGCATACCTTCAACAACCTCTAATTCATTCTCTAATGAATTACCCTCCTCTACTGTGATAACACCTTCCTTTCCGACTTTGTCCATTGCATCAGCTATAATATCACCAACTTGAGAATCAGAATTAGCAGAAATACACCCTACTTGTGCAATTTCTTTATTATCTGCGCAAGGTTTAGAAATATTTTTTAATGCCGCTACTGATTCCAATACTGCTTTATCTATTCCTCTTTTTAAATCCATTGGGTTCATACCAGCAGCTACTGACTTCATTCCTTCTCTTACTATAGCTTGGGCTAGTACTGTAGCAGTTGTTGTTCCGTCTCCAGCAACATCTGATGTTTGAGAAGCTACTTCTTTAACCATCTGCGCGCCCATATTCTCGTATTTGTCTTTCAACTCTATTTCTTTTGCAACCGATACCCCGTCTTTTGTAACTGTTGGAGCTCCAAACGCTTTATCTAAAACCACATTTCTTCCTTTAGGTCCAAGGGTTGCTTTTACGGCATTAGCTAATAAATTTACACCTGCCACCATTCTTTGACGTGCTTCATCACCAAATCTAACTTCTTTTGCTGCCATTTTATTTCACCTTTAATATTATTTAATTTAAAAATTATTATTCTATTATTGCCATAATGTCATCTTCTTTCATTACAACAAGTTCATCAGAATCTACCTTAACTTCTGTTCCTGAATATTTGCCAAACAAAACCTTATCACCAACTTTTACATCTAGAGGCTGTGTATTACCATTTTCAAGTATTTTCCCTTTTCCAACAGCTATAACCTCCCCTTTAATAGGTTTTTCTGTAGCGCTATCCGGTATAACGATCCCACCAGGAGATGTTCTCTCCTCTTCCATTCTTTTTATGACAACTCTGTCATGCAAAGGTCTAATTTTCATAACTATAACTCCTGCGATATTAAATTATTTTTTAGCACTCTCTTTAGGAGAGTGCTAATTTTATGTATTAGTGAGAAAAAGTCAAGAATTAATTATCTGGATCTATATCTATATAGTCCTTTTCTTTTCCATCCTTTGATTTGAAATTTTGATAATTATTAATAAGCTTGGCAATTACAAGTTGCACTAACAAAACCCTCGAAAAAGGAAACAATAAAATGACACCAAGAAAATCAGTAAAGAAACCTGGTATAAATAAAAAAATTCCACTCACTAATAAAAGAAATTTACTTAGCATCTCAACACCAGGATTATGTGTATTAAGTATTGACTGTCTAGCTTGTGTAAATGAAGACATTCCCTGATATTTTATCGTTACCATTCCTAAGAATGCTGTGAATAAAGTTAATAAAATAGACGATAACGCGCCGATTTCAGTTCCAATTTGTACAAAAAAATAAATTTCAATTAATGGTAAAAATATTATAACGAAGAGAAAATATTTCATATTATTTTATTCTCTGTGCTTTCTTCATAAAGTCTTTTTGTTTCTTGTCTATTTTTTTCTAAATTTATATTATTATTATCCCAGCCGTTTAGCTCGTTTTTTATAATTTCTGTCATGGCTTTAATATTATAATCGCTATCATTTAATGCTGGAATATAATTAAAAGATTTGCCACCTGAAGAAAAAAATAACTCCCTGCTTTGCATGTTTATTTCTTCTAATGTCTCTAAGCAGTCGCATAAAAAACCAGGACAAAAAACATCGATACTTTCCACTCCTGATTTAGCAAGATTCTCTATTATATCGTCAGTATAAGGTTGCAACCACTTTTGTGTTCCAAATCTTGATTGAAATGTGACAGAATACTCATTTTTTGAAATATTTAATTTTTCAGCTATTAATCTTGCAGTTTTCTGACAATAACAATGATATGGGTCTCCTTTAAATAAATTAATTTGTGGCAGACCATGAAAAGAAAAAATTAATTGATTTGATTTTCCTTTTTTTCCCCAATATGTTTCTATTCTATTCACACAAGCATCAATATAATTTTTATCATCATGATAACTAGATAAAAATCTTATATCTGGTAAATTACGCCAAGTTGTTAGTTCTGCAGATATTTTATCAAATATTGATGCTGTGGTAGCAGCTGAATACTGAGGAAACATTGGAATTACAGATATTTTATTGACATTTTTCTTTTTAAAATTCTCTAATGCTTTTTTTATTGATGGATTTCCATACCTCATAGCCAAATCAATAATTAAATTTTTTTGATAAGAATCTTCTGACATTTTAATTTTTTCAATTATTTTTTTTGAATTAACTAAAAGTGGAGAGCCATCTTCAAGCCAAATTTTTTCATATAGTTTTTTACTTTTCCTAGGTCTTATATTTAAAATTATTAAATTTAAAATTAACCACCATATTATTTTAGGTATTTCAACTATTCTAGGGTCAGATAAAAATTCTTTTAAATACTTCCTTACATCCCGAGTAGTTGGAGCATCTGGTGTTCCTAAATTTACAAGTAGAACACCGATATTTCTCTTATCACCATGGTTATAATTTTCGTTAGACTTATATTTCATATATTTCAAACATTATAAACTAAAGGAAATTTTTTTGATAATAGTATATTTATACTTAGATCCTATTTCTTAAAGGACTTGTTCTAGGAAAATGTTGCTTTAGAAATTCCATTTGATCGCATAATATTGTTTTTCCTTGAAGGAATATATATTCAGCATGTGTTGGGACAAAAGGAATAGCTAAAAGTTCCATCTTCGCTTGTTCTGGCGTTCTACCAGCCTTAGCGTTATTGCATCTTTTGCACGCTGAGACAACATTTACCCATTTATCTTTTCCACCTTGAAATAATGGAGTGACATGATCTCTTGATAAATTATCTGAACTAAATTTTAATCCACAATATAAACATAAATGATCATCCCTATTAAAAAGAGTTCTATTATTTAATGGGGGTGCATATTGCATGGCAAGAGTCTGATTATTTCCGTATGTAGCAATTATAGAATTAACGTGAACTTGACTTCTTAAATTTGTTTTTGCGTTTATTCCTCCACGTATAGTCATTATATTTGTTCCGCAAGTGTATGCTATTTGCCCGTTAAAATGGAGCCTAACAGCATCTTGGTATGCTACCCATTCTAAAGGCATTCCTGAAATGTCTGTTCTAAGTATTTGCTGTCTTAAAATATCCAAAATATAGCCCTTTGCGATTAATTAAGGTGTAAAATATCATTTATTAGCAAAAAAATTAAAGATACATCAATTACATTACAAAAAAATTACACAAAGATAAATACTTTATTTAAAAAAAATGAAAAAAAATATAGCCCAAATAGCAATTGTCAAACCATTGCATAACCTTTTCGACTATGAAATACCTAAAAAATTCCAGGATCTTAAAGTAGGAGCAAGGGTAAAAGTTGAATTTGGTAAAAAAGAAGTTATAGGGTTTGTTATAGGCGTAAAAGAATTAGAAAGAAAAAGAGATTATAAATTGAAAAAAATTATAGAAGTTATCGATAAAAAACCGTTTTTAGATATAGAAACAATAGACTTATTCAAATGGATTTCAAATTACTATCATTCCCCAATAGGACAAGTAATTGGTATCGGCACACCTTATTTATTTAGGCAGGGGAAAAATACTTTAAGTGGCACAATTAAAAAATACCCAAACAATAGTAATACCCAAAAATTATATGTGTTAACAAATGAACAAGACGACGCAGTAAAAACTATAAAAAAATCAATAAATAGATACGAATCATTTTTACTCGATGGCATAACTGGTAGCGGCAAGACAGAAGTATATAAAAAAATTCAAGAAGAAATATTAAAGAATAATTTACAAACTTTAATTATAGTGCCTGAAAAAAATTTAATTCCCGAGTTATTAAAATATTTTTACTATAATAAATTAAGAGTAATAGAGTATCATTCATCTTTAACACCTAAACAAAAATTTGAAAACTGGAATTTAATACAAAATTGTGAAGCTGATGTAATAATTGGTACAAGATCTTCTGTATTTTTAAAAATTCCAAAACTTGGTTTAATTATAATTGATGAAGAACATGATATATCTCATAAAAATAACTCTGAGACAAAATATAATGCCAGAGATGTTGCAGTATATAGGGCTTCGAAAAAAAATATTCCAGTAATTCTTGGTTCCGCAACACCATCTTCCGAAACAATTTTAAATGTCTTAAACAAAAAATATACTCAAATAAAAATGAGAAAGCGAATAAATGATAAGAAATTACCATCATTAAAATTAATAAATATGTCTAATAAAAAGAATACAATTTTGTCAGACGATGTGATTTCAGAAATAAATTTAAAAATTAAGATGAGGGAGCAAACTTTAATTTTTTTAAATAGAAGAGGTTACTCGCCAATTTTAAATTGCAGAGACTGTAATTGGATACCGCAATGCCCAAATTGTAATTTAAATATGACATATCATAAAAAAAATAATTTTCTTATGTGTCATCATTGTTCAAAAAATATAAAATTTAAAAATATCTGTCATAGTTGTGGATCAGAAGATATTGCATATATTGGAGAAGGCACAGAAAAGATTGAAGAGGTAATAAATAAAGAATTTAAAAATGCAAATATAGTGAGAATTGACTCTGATAATACAAGAAAGAAAGGGCAAGCTGAGAAAATTTTCAAAGATATTATGGAAAACAAGTTTGATATTATTATTGGAACCCAAATGCTTTCCAAAGGACACAATTTCCCGAATATTACTCTTGTTATTATTATGAATATTGATCAAAGTTTATTTAGCCCTAGATTAAAAGCAATTGAACAATTAGCACAACAACTTATACAAGTTTCTGGTCGGTCTGGAAGAGGTGAACTTCCTGGAAAAGTTATTTTGCAAACAGCTTATCCAGAAAATGAAGACTTAAAATGTCTCATTACTAAGGGCTACGAAAATTGGATTAATAATTTATTAGATTTAAGAAAAAATTTAGGGCTTCCACCATTCAGAAACTGGGGTATATTCCATGCAAAAGCTAAAAAATACCAGGATGCAGAAAATTTTTTAGAAAATATAAAAAAAATTATTGAACAAAAAAACAAGATAGAAATATTTGGGCCAATGCCATCTATAATGCAAAAAAAAGCAAACCTATTTAATTTTAACCTTATTATACAAGCAAAAAACAAATCTATATTAAATTATGCTATCAAAGATTGTATTCCTCTTATAAAGGATATACCCTATCAAAATAAAGTAAGATGGTCTGTTGATATAGATCCAGTTGACTATGATTGAGAAATTCTGTGAAAAATACCATAAAAGATGCAATAAAGAAATCTCTCGATAAAACTATCGAAAATAATAATATCAGCATCGATATTATTGAAATTAATATATGCAAAGATAAAAAATTTGGTGATTTTTCTTCAAATATTGCCATGAAATTAGCATCAAAGTTTAATTATAAGCCTAAAGAATTCGCAAAAGAAATTATAAAAAATATTGAAAAAAATGAAAGTATATTAAAAATTGAAATTGCAGGACCAGGATTTATAAATTTTTTTACATCAGATATTTCTAAATACTCGGTAATAGAAAATATATTCAAAGAAAAAGAAAGCTTTGGTAAAAACAACGTTGGAAAAGATTTAAAAATACTTGTTGAATTTGTCTCAGCAAACCCAACTGGGCCTTTGCATGTCGGCCATGGTAGAGGAGCAGCATTTGGAGATTGTATATCTAATTTATTAATAGAAAACGGATACGAAGTTTCTAGAGAGTATTATGTAAATGACGCAGGGAAACAAATTGATATTCTCACAATTTCCGTATTACAAAGATACCATGAATTAATAAATGACAGTGATAAATTTTCTTATGATGATTTATATAAAGGAGAATATATATGGGATATTGCCGCTGAAGTTCATAGAAATTTTAAAACAAAATTTCAAATTAAGGATCTTAAAGATAAAAAAAATGATTCAATAGATGAATATATATCATATGCAAAAAACATCTTAACCATATCAAAATTCGAAGAAATAAAAAAAATAGCAGTAGACTTTATTTTAAATGATATAAAAAAGACTCTAAACTTAGCTGGTATAGCATACAATTCCTGGTTTTTAGAATCATCTTTATTAAAAAATAATTCATTAAAAGAAATTATAGAAAATCTTGAAAAAAAGAATTTAACTTATACTAAAGATAACGCAATGTGGTTCAAATCAAGTAGCTTTGGCGATGAAAAAGATAGAGTATTACTGAAAGAGAATAAAGATCATACATATTTGTCTACAGACATTGCATATCACCGAGATAAAATAAAAAGAGGTTTTCATAAAGTCATAAATATTTGGGGAGCAGATCATCATGGATATGTATCAAGAATAAACAGTGCTTTTAACATATTTGCAAAAGGTAAGTCAGAGTTAGTAATTTTATTGGTACAATTTGCAAATTTATATAGAGGAAATGAAAAAGTTTCTATGTCAACTAGATCTGGAGAATTTGTAACATTAGAGCAATTAATCAAAGAAGTTGGTAGCGATGCAACTAGATTTTTTTATTTAACTAGAAAATCAGATCAACATATGGATTTTGATATAGAATTAGCAAAATCAAATAATAGCAATAACCCTGTTTATTATGTTCAATATGCGCACGCCAGAATTTGCAGCATCTTTAGACAATTAAAAGAAAAAAAAATGAATTATGAGTACGAAAAGGAAATTCTTCATCTGTTAGATAAAGAAGAAGAACTAAAAATTATAAAAAAACTTTCTATTTATCCAGAAATAATTATTAATTCCTCAAAAAAATATGACCCTCACTTATTAACAAATTACATGGTTGAATTAGCCCAAGAAATACATTCATATTATAATAAATTCCAGATTTTAGTTGATGACAAAAACTTAAGAAATGCAAGGCTATCTTTAATTAAATCAGCTAAATATATTTTCAATAATAGTAGCAAGATTATAGGTATTGAGATGCCTGAAAAAATGTAATTTAAATGAAAAAAAATAAAATTTTAAATCTCTTTTTCAGATCCTTTATCTTCTTTATATTAGCTTTATTAACTTATTTTATTTTTTCTAAAAAAAATTATGATTTTTTATTTATGTATAAAAAATATATTGAAAGTAATTTTCAAAAAGAAAATATAAAAAACGAAAATAAATATATTGTACAAATTGGAATATTTGCAAATAAGTCTGAAGTGGATAAAATTAAAGCAAAATTAACTCTTATAGGGCTGACAGCTAAATTAAATAATTATTTGTTAAATGGTAAACTTACTACTAAAATTACATTAGGACCATACAATAAAGATGTGTATATTAAAACAATTAAACTTCTTCAAATGAATAACATAGAATATTTTTTAATTAATGAGTGATATTAATAATTTAAAATCAGAAAATAGATCATATCCTAAGACAATTGATATTCTTGATGGTTCTCCTAAGTATGATATCAAAACTAGACAGCAAAAAATTGAATTAATTAAGCAATTATTAAAAGAAAAAGATGCAAAAATAATAGCTCACTATTACACACATGAAGATATTCAAGAGGTAGCAGAGCTTACAGATGGTAATGTTTCCGATTCATTAGAAATGGCTAAATTTGGGCAAAATCAAAGCTCTAAGACGCTAATTGTAGCTGGAGTAAAGTTTATGGGAGAAACTGCCAAAATTTTAAATCCCGAAAAAAAGATACTTATGCCAACTCTTGAAGCTGAGTGTTCTCTTGACCTAAATTGCCACGCTGAAGAATTAAAGAAATATTCTAATAAATACCCTGACAGAGAGATTGTGGTTTATGCAAATACTAGCGCAGAAGTAAAAGCCCTTGCTGACTGGGTTGTTACATCAAGTATTGCAGTAAAATTAATTGATTATTTAAGAAAAAAAAATAAAAAAATTATATGGGCTCCAGATAAATATCTTGGTGACTATATTCAAAAGAAAACAAACGCTGATATGAAAATATGGAATGCAAGTTGTATAGTTCATGAAGAATTTAAAGCTGAAGCATTAAAAAATTTAATTAGTAAAAATAAGGATGCCGCTGTTTTAGTTCATCCAGAATCTCCAGAGGAGGTAATAAATCTTGCTGACGTTGTAGGATCTACCTCCCAATTAATAAATGCTTGTAAAAAATTACCAAATAAAAAAATGATTGTTGCAACAGACAATAGAATTTTTTATAAAATGAGAAAAGCTGCGCCTGAAAAAATACTTATTGAAGCTCCGACTGCTGGTGAAGGTGCCACTTGCTTGAGTTGCGCACATTGTCCTTGGATGGCTATGAATAACCTTGATAACTTAATTGATACATTAATGAATGAAAATAACGAGATAAAAATTGATGAAAGTATTAGAAAAAAGGCATATGTATCAACTAATAAAATGATAGATTTTTCAAAGACATTATAAAAAAAACGTGCATATAAAAAATATGCACGCTCTTTTAAAGACACTATAAGTTTATTGTTTGAACTCTGGATATGCTTCCATACCACATTCTGCGACATCAACACCAACGTCTTCTGATTCTTCAGAAATTCTGATACCAATAACCGCTTTAAGAATACCCCAAAAAATTAATGCCATTACAAATGTCCAAGCAAAAATTACTGCAGCACCATATATTTGTGCACCTAATGTTGCATCACCATTTGATAGAACAACAGCAATTAAACCCCATATTCCACAAGTACCATGAGCAGAAATAGCCCCAACAGGGTCGTCAATTTTTTGATTTATCTAAAACAATAATTGACAGAACAACCAATATTCCACCTATTGCACCAATAATTGCAGCTAGTTCAGGAGTAGGTGCTAATGGCTCAGCTGTTATTGATACTAATCCACCAATCGCCCCATTAAGAGACATTGATAAATCATATTTTCCAAAAAGTATTTTTGAAAATATTAAAGCAGCAACAACACCACCTGCAGCTGCAGCATTTGTGTTTACAAATACTAATGCCACTGCATTTGCCTCACCAACATTCGAGACCATTAACTCTGATCCACCATTAAATCCAAACCAGCCTAACCATAGTATAAATGTACCTAAAGTTGCCAATGGCATATTAGCTCCTGGAATAGCATTTATTTTTCCATTTTCATATTTTCCTTTTCTTGCTCCAAGTAACAGGACACCAGCAAGTGCTGCGGCTGCCCCACATAAATGCACTACTCCAGATCCAGCAAAATCAGAAAAACCAGCAGCATCTAAGAATCCACCACCCCATTTCCAATATCCTTGAATTGGATATATTAGTCCTGTCATTACTACACAGAATAATAAAAATGATGAAAGTTTCATTCTTTCAGCTACTGCACCAGAAACAATTGACATTGCCGTAGCTACAAACACAACTTGAAAGAAAAAATCCGATAAACCGGAATAGTAAACGTCACCACCGCTCGCTACAACATCTGCAGCTACGTTGTCTCCGCTTCCTAAAAAGAAATTGACTGCTGGTATTACACCATCACCTTCAGCTGGATACATAAGATTATATCCAACTAGCATATACATAATAGATGCTATTGAATATAAAGCTATGTTTTTTGTTAGTATTTCAACAGTGCTTTTTGAACGTACTAAACCAGCTTCAAGCATAGAAAATCCTGCAGCCATCCACATTACAAATGCACCCATTACTAAAAAGTAAAACGTATCAAGTGCATATGCTAATTCTATTACTTGTCCTTCCATAATTTAAACCCTCTCTTTAGTTAACTCTTTAAGTGTTATAAAGCTTCAGAACCTGTTTCGCCTGTACGAATACGTATTGCTGATTCCAGATTCATTATAAAAATCTTACCGTCTCCAATCTTTCCTGTATTAGCTGATTGAGTGATCGCTTCAACTGCTTTATCAGACATATCATCTGAAACAGCAACTTCCACTTTCACTTTAGGTAAGAAATCAACAACATACTCGGCTCCTCTATAAAGCTCTGTATGCCCCTTTTGTCTTCCAAAACCTTTTACCTCAGTAACTGTTATACCTTGCACACCGATATCAGATAGTGCATTTCTAACATCATCTAATTTAAATGGTTTTACTATTGCTATTATTAGTTTCATTTTTTTACTCCAAAATTTACTGTAAGCACTTATATGTATGCATTAAACGTGCCAATATTTATATTATCTGAATCATTTTTTTAACGTTATATAAGGCAATCATAAAAAAAATTCAGGGTTCTTTAAATCTTAAGGGTTTAAATTGAATGCACATTTTTAGTGCACCCAATAACGAGTATACCGTTAGCAAAAAAAAAGGGAAGGTTTTGAACCTTCCCATAATGATCAGCCTTCTGGCTTCTCGAGGAGTCTTAAGTAAGGAGTCTTAAGAATAAATCCTAAATTTCATTTTTTTAGAATGAAGTGCCTAGCGAGAATACAAATCTCGAGAAGTCACCGTCTTCTTGTGTATCAGATGCTGTAGCTAACTCTTTTTCAGATAAAACAAATGCTGCTGATAAATCAAAATCACCAACCGATCTTGAATAACCTAGTTCCATCCAATCTGCGTCAACTTCACTCTTGGCAGCGTCATCTTCTGTCACACCCCAAGTTCCAAACAACACATAAATTCCCATATAATCAGCTGAAACTGTTAAAACGTCATAATCAGTTTCAGTTTGGTTTGTGGCTGTGTTTTCACCAATTGCATAATCAACTGCAAAAGATAAATTTTCAGTAGCCGAAAGGCCTAACCCAATATTAACTTCATCGTAATCGTCATCAAAAGCATTAGCGCCTTTGTCTGTGTATCTATAAATTGTGTATCCAATAGATGCTGAGATAGAATCTGTTACATCAAAGCCAAATCCTGCATATACGTCATACTCAAAACCTCTATGAGTATTAGTATTCCAACCACCTTCTTGTAAATCAGCAAACCAGGTACCAACGTAGAAATTACCATATTCTATATCAAAACCACCCATAGCCGAGCTTCCTGCTTGATGTATACCTCTATAAATATAGTCAGACATAAAGCCCATATTTCCACTATATGATATTTCACTTGCATTGGCTGATAACGAAGTTGTACAAATAGCTAGTACGCCAATGAAAAAATTTCTTGTTTTCTTAAACATTATGATCTCCTTTTATTAACTTTTATATTACATAAGTAAGTATGCAATCTTTGTGCCAATAATTGACCAACTCTTCAAATTTTGAATAGGCATAATATAAAAATGATAAGTTTAAATATAATTAAAGATAAGTTAATATCTGTCTAATTAATACTAGGAATATGAAATGTTTAAGTTTGATCCAAAAAATGTAGATGATATTGCAAATAAAATTAAAGCCATCATGCCAGATTCTCTTAAAACATCAAAGGAAGAGATGCATAAAACACTAAAGTCAGGCGCAGAGGGGGTTCTTCAAAAACTTGATTTAGTGTCTAGAGAAGAGTACGACGTTCAAGCTGCAGTCCTTCAAAAATGTCAGGACAGAATTAAAGAACTTGAAAAAAAAATTTCTGAATTAGAAAGTAATAATTAATCACTCAACTGACTGTATAATATAATCTACACCCATTTCAATATACTTGTCATCTAAATCAGAACGACCACCTTTTGCTGGCATAGCCCCAATACCATTTATAGCGTTGTAATAGAGTTTGTCTTTTCCTTTACTTAATCTATTCTGCCAATCAGCTTTATTAGCATATTTTGGAGAATTTAGAATACCTGATGTATGGCAACTCTGACATACTGCGTTGTATACTTCTTCACCAGAGCTATAAAGGTCAGTTTTAACTAATTCACCTTTTGACTTAACTTCTGCGGTTTCAGTGTCAGAATAGTTCAATTTACCAACTGGTTCAATTCTGCTAACAACTGAATTTGTAGTAAACGAATCAGTTTTTTTTGTTTCTGGAGAAACAATCTGCGCTATAAAAAATATTATAAAAAATATAACTAATAATAGCCCCATAACACCTAAAAAAAATGTTGTAAATTGTTTATCATTCATTCGTCGTATTCCTTATATTTCCTTTAAAATTAAATAATTTAGAGAGCGCCTAATAGGAGTTGAACCTATATCTTCAGCTCCGGAGGCTGACGCTCTATCCTATTGAGCTATAGGCGCGAATCATTTTTTTATCCTATTTGCTCTTTCTATACCTATCACGTGATCGGTAATTTCTAGCATTCTTTTATAAGTTTTTGCCATTCTACCAGAAATCTTATACTTATCATTTATTATAATTGCTGGGACACTATCAATTTCATATGATTCAAGTTTATAATTAGCTTCTTTTACCTGATCAGATACATAATCTGAATTTAATATCTCCTTAACTTTTTTTATATCAACTTCTTGGCTATCAAAAAACTTTAAGATCGAATCAACTGATGAAAATTTTCTTTGTTGCTCGTGATATGCATAAAAAAAGTTCTTATGTAATTCATTTGAATTTTTTAGCTGAAAAATTGTATAAAATACTTTGGCGTGCAATAGCCAAGGTTTATTAAATACAACTGGCATTTTTTCAAAGCTTATATCTTTATCTTCTTTTGTTTTCCATTTGTCAAAATAATCTTCAATAATATAACAATGGGGACAACCGTACCAAAAAGCCTCTATCACAATTATCTTATTGCTTTTTTTTAGTTGATAGTCTGAAGGATTATTATGCATTAACTCATAATCAACTCCTGCTTCAAAATTATCTGCTGAATATGAAATTGAGGAAAATAAAATGAAAAGAAATAATAGTTTTTTCATCATAAAATTAATATAAGCCTTGTAAATACTCTGCTAACGCTTTCATTTCTTTATTTGATAGCTTAAAAGAAATTACACTCATGATAGAGAAATTCTTTCCATAAGATTCCCTATTATCATAGTCTTCTTTATACTCTTCCAATCTATGCTCAAGATATGCTGCGTGCTGACCAGATATTTTAGGGTATCCGGTTCTATCTATGCCTAAACCTTGCGGCCCATGACAGGAAATACAAGCTGGGATTTCTCTGTCCTCAATACCTGCGCGATAAATCTCTTGCCCAAGTTTTATAATCTCATCACTTGCGCTTACTTTGCCTTTGGTTGCCTCAATACTATTATAATAATTTGATAAATCTATAATATCTTGATCAGATAAGCCCATAGCCTGTGGGCTCATTAACGCATTTTTTCTTATACCGTCTCGAAATAGATGTAATTGCTCTATAAGATATTTCTTACTTTGTTGTGACAAATTTGGCCATTCTGGGTTATTACTTTTCTCAACTCCATGGCAAGCAGTACATGCTAATGCTTTACTCTCCCCTGCCTTTATTGAAGCCTCATCTGCTAAGATATAATTTGAGAAAAATAAGGGTATGAGGCATAAATATATAATTTTGCCAAATTTCATTTGCTGCATTTATACTCCTCTAATTATTTCGTAATTCCATTTTTAAACATTGTATACTATTTTATAAAAAACCAATATATCTAAAATGACAAAAATGGCCTTTAATATTAAAAAATCTTGTTTTGTTAAAAGTGCGACCAAGCCATCACATTTTCCAGATGATATATACCCAGAATACTTTTTTGCTGGAAAATCAAATGCTGGAAAATCAAGCCTACTTAACAAAATATGTAATAGAAAAAACCTTGCTATTACGAGTAAAACGCCTGGAAGGACACAACTAATTAACTTCTTTTTGATAAATAATAGTATTAGTTTTGTAGATATTCCTGGCTACGGCTATGCAAATACCCCCAAAAAAATAATTGCCTCCTGGGAAGATATGATTAATGCTTATTTATCGACAAGAAAGAAAATTATTTGTATGTTTATCGCTATTGATATAAGAAGGGGTATCGAAGAATTAGATAAATCTATGATAAATTTATGCTTGAGTCATAATATAAATGTAAACATAGTGATGACGAAGTCAGATAAAGTAAGTAAGAGCGAAAAAACTCAAAAAAGAAATAAAACAAAAGAACATGTTATGGGCTTTCCAAATATTTTAAGTGTTAACACTTTTTCAGCCAAAAGCGGTGATGGAGTAGATTTAATTTTGAGTATTATTGAAAATTCTAACGAGAATTAGTGTGCATCACCCCAGTTATTATCAACCCCATAATTTACCTTCAATGGTAAATTTAAATTCACACATCCTTGCATAATTTTAATTATCTCTGGAACCTCTTGGTCAAGATCATTTTCTGAAATCTCAAAAACAAGCTCATCATGTACCTGCATAATGATTTTTGTACTTGAATTAATTTTTTCTAGCCATTTATTAATATCAATCATTGCGATTTTTATTATATCTGCAGCACTTCCTTGAACAGGAGCATTAATAGCCGTCCTTTCTGCATATTTTCTTCTTTGGACTTGTTTTGAGTTTATTTCTGGCAAATATAATTTTCTTCCATATATTGTTTGAACATATCCATTTTCTTTTGCAAATTCTTTAGTCTTATTCATATAAGATTTAATTTCAGGGTACCTATTAAAATAAATATCCATATACTCTTTTGCGCCAGATATTGGAATACTAAGTTGCTTTGATAAACCAAAAGATGACATGCCATAAATTAATCCAAAATTTATTGCTTTTGCGGCTCTCCTATCATCGCTCGTTACATCCTCGATTTTAATATTAAAAATTTCTGAAGCAGTAAATGAGTGTATATCAATATTATTTGTAAAAGCTTTTAAAAGATTTTTATCATTTGATAAATGAGCCATTATTCTTAATTCTATTTGAGAATAATCAGCAGCAACAATTTTCTTTCCCTTTTCTGCAACAAATGCTCTTCTTATTTTTTTACCTTGAGTGCTTTTTATTGGAATATTTTGTAAATTTGGTTCAGTAGAAGACAGTCTTCCAGTTGCAGTTATGGCTTGCTGATATGACGTATGAACTCTTCCTGTTTTTTTTGATATCTGCATAGGTAGTTTGTCTGTATACCCAGTTTTCAATTTATTTAAAGATCTAAATTCTAAAATTAACTGAGGTATTTTGTGATCTACGGCTAAATACTGAAGTGTATCCTCATCTGTTGATGGCTTACCTGTGGGGGTTTTTTTTAATACAGGTATTTTTAAATCATTATATAAAATCTCTTGTAACTGTTTAGGCGAATTCATATTAAATTCTTTTTTAGTGATCTTAAAACATTTTTTCTGTATTTCTTTCAAAATATTTTCAAGCTCCTGACTCAATTTATTAAGTTTTTTTGAATCAATTAAAACTCCATTCCTCTCAATTTTTGATAAGATTGGTAATAGTGGAATTTCTATATCTCTATATATATTTACAAGTTTTTTATCTTTTGAAATTTTTTCCCATAAAAAATTATATAATTGATAACTAACTAAAGCATCTTCACAAGCATACTCAGCAGC
>CACEJE010000019.1 GCA_902559815.1 uncultured Thiothrix sp. | reverse complement strand
CTATTCTTCTTTGAACTTCTCTAGTTATTAGTTCTTCTGCCATAATATTCCTGTAAACTTTATAGTCTATACCCTCAGATATTATCTTTTCTCTAAATTCTGAGAGTGTAACTCCCGATCTTTCAGCAATATTTTCCATTGCTTTATCAATCATCCATTCTTTAATTTCTAAACCATTATTTTTAGCATAATTAATCTGTAATCTTGTTGTAATCATGTGCTCTAATATTTGTTCTCTAAATGCTTCTCGATCAACGGGTAATTGATTACCACTAACTCTATATTGATTCATTGTAAATGATAACTTTTCTTCAAACTCAGATTGAGTTATAACGTCATCCTCAATAATAACTATTGCTTGATCAAGAATTTTTGCATAAGAATTTGTGTGAAATAATAATATAATTATTATAAATTTTATGTGTTTCATTTTTAATATTCTTTATTAACGTATCCTTTAATACTGCTTGAAATTAGATCGCCAAGCGGAGTACCTACATCTGTAAATCCTTTTAGCATTATTTGGAACTGTATATCTTTTTCGTATGAATTGGAATCTATTTTAAATCTTCTATGAACTAATCTTGCTTTCCAACAACAGCTTTCATATTCTAACCCAGCCAAGGTTTCTATATCACCTGAATCTTTTCCATTTAAATTATTTTTAAAATCATAATTCCATCTACCTAAAATATTAAAATTATTATTTACTCCGTAAGCAAAACTCACATCACCTTGTTCTATGTCGTCTTTTCTATATCTATAGCTAGCATTAAAAACATTATTTTTTTTACCTTTATATTGAAATGAGTGAATACTTTTTTGGGTTTTATTGTTTCCACCTTTTGTGTCATATAAAAAAGTTGAAGTAAAATTTGTATTAATTGTTGGGTTGTATTGAAGTTCAGTCACTATATTAGAATTTGCTCGTTTGTAAGTTGTAGAATTATCTATTGATACATTTCTATCTTCAAAATATAAAATTTGACCAATACTTGCTGTAAAAATATTTCTCGATTCATTCATATTGTAAAAATTGGATGAAAGTGACAGAGTAAGTTGGTTTGTGTCGTTATTTCTATCTAAACCCGAGAAGCTATTATCTCTAAATAGCTGATAATACGAAAACTCGTTAAGTTGTGAGTCAAATATAGGTATATCATCTTGGTTTTCTTCTCCAGAGTACAGGTAAAAAATTCTTGGTTGTATTTGATGAGCTATATTTTTATTTTGCAATTGTTTTGATAACGTCAGTTCACTATCTAATGTAAAAATCGGTATCGTTTTACTTGGGCTTGATGAATAACCAGCTATTTGATTGTCTAAGCTATAACTTGTATGTTGGACTTTAAATCGTGGTGTAATGTTTAAGCCCTTTAAGTAAAAAGTCTTATCAATTCCAAGCTGAACATCCGATCTAGTTCCATCAACTTTAGATATATGATTCCACTGCGAAATACTTGTATTTATGTCGTAATTAAATAAATCGTTATCCCATCTTTTCTTAACAATTATCTCTGGTAAAATATCATATGGTTGTGATGATGAATTTATATTTTTATCAAATGTTTGGTATCCAATGAATCTTGAGTCAATGTGCCAGCCATTATTATTATAACTAAATTTTGCATGTCTAGTTCTATATGTAGTACTGCTTCCAGATATTCCAGAGCCAAAATCATCAAAGTAATCCTTGTCAGAAAATTTATCATATAACAAATCAACTTTTATATTATTTGAAAATTTTTGTTTGTGATTTATGTAAAAATTATATCTATCACTATTATCTCTTGTGTTTTTTCCTGACCCTTTATATTCTGAATCATCATCTAGGTATGAAATAAATAGAGACCCAGAGTAGCTTTTATCAAGATATCTAAATGTCGTTTGCAATTGACTTCCTCTTTCTTGAATGTAAGCTGGCTCTATTAACATATCCATGTTTTCAGCAATATTCCAATAAAAAGGTGCTACTACATCAGGGCCTTTAACCCAACTTCCAGAAAAATCTGGAACAAGAAATCCAGTTTTTCTTTGTTCGTCTAAAGAAAATTGCATGTAGGGTGTATAAAAGACTGGTACACCTTTGACTGTTACAAAAACATTTGTCCCCTTACCAACACCTTTTTCAAAATCTAATTCCGTTGTACTACTTATTAGATTCCAATCTGGATTTATTAGATCGCAAGTTGTATAAGTTGAGTTTTTAAGAAACATTTTTTTGTTTTTAAGCCGAACACCATATCTTGCTTTACCAGAAATATCTAAAGATGAATATTTATATTTTGGCGCAATGAAATCTGTTCTTGCACTTTTTGTATTATATTCAGCATAGGGAGATTCAACCTTTAATCCTTCATTTTCATATATAACATTACCACTTAATCTAGCCCTATCTTCTTTTTGAAGAAAATTTGTTAATTCACTTCTAATAGTTTCTGTGCCTCTTTTAATAACAGTATCACCTTTCAAAATCGTTATTTCTTGTTTTTCATCTCGATAAGATTCGTCAGCTTCAACATTTATTACAATTTGCTCATTTATATCAGCATCGTCGTTATCCTTTGTAGAAATACCTTTAGTTGAGGTTTTGTATAGCTCATAGACAGAACAACAAAAGAAATCCTCCTCATTGATGTCCTGAGCCAACACTTTTGTTGAAAAAAGCAAAAAAATACATATTGTTACGTTAAAAATTTTTTTCATATAAGATATATTATATATCAAAAATTTGAGATAATAATTGATTATATTTGTTAAAAGAGGGTATTTTGAAGGATTATTTAAAATTTAATATTGCATCCACAAAACAGAGCCATTTAAGCATATTGGCGCTACTTTTTCTTATATTTGTATCAGGGATGTTATTTCTTTTTCAGCCAGAGCCTGAAGCAAATGTCAATAAACCTATTCCAGTAGTTGTAGATACAATGAAATTACGAGTTCAGGATATATCACCGATTGTTGAATACACCGGAAGATTAGAACCATCTAAGAAAGCTGAATTGAAGTTTGAAATTAATGGAAAAATATCAAAGAAATTTGTTGAGCCTGGAGAGTTTATAAAATCAGGAGAAAAAATCTTAATTCTTGAAGAATTTTATATATATAAAAAATTATATGAACTAGCAAAAAAAAATTATGAACTACAAACAAGAGAAGTACAAAGAATGGCAGCTCTAGATAAAAAGTCACTTTTGTCAAAATCACAATATGATAAAACAATACAAAAGCAAATTGAGCTGGAGACTTTAATGTACAAGAGTAAACAAGATTTTAATAAAACTTACATTGAAGCAAAATTTTCTGGTGTTATTAACGAAATTAAAGTTGATGAAGGTGATACTGTAAATTCTAATATGGTAGTTGCAAATCTTATAGACACAACAAGTTTAGATTTGTATGTAGAAGTTAGAGGTGATGTAATTGATGGTTTAAAATTAAATATGGATATCGAGTTGCTATCAAATGATATAATAACAAGTGGGAAGTTAATATCGTTTCAAACAAGTCCAAGCTTAGAAACTTATACTCATTTATTAAGGATAAGAATTAAAAATAAAAATCTAAGATCTGGAATGCTAGCAACAGCAAAATTTGTTTTGCCAGAAATAAATAACAGTTTTGGTATCCCAGTTTCTTCAGTACTTAACGATAATGGTAAAAAATATATTTTTGTTGTAGATAATTACAAACTAAAAAAAAGAGAAGTTAATTTAATAACTAGATTTAATGAAATTTATGTTGTTAAAGGCAGTATCAAAACAAATGATATTATTGTTACTAGAGATGTGGCTTCTTTATCAGATGATCAAGAAGTATTGATATCAAAATAAATTAAAAAGTATAATATAAAAATATTATGATAGAGTATTCTATAAAAAATCCTCTTGTAGTAAATTTATTTTTACTCCTAGTTGTAATAATTGGCGTTATTTCTTGGCAATCTATGCCAGAGGAAATGTTTCCAGTTGTGGAAAAAGATGCCATAAAAATTATAACAAAATATGATGGCGCTTCGCCTGAAGAAGTTGAAAAACAAGTTACAATTCCAATTGAAGATACTTTAGATAATCTTCAAGATATTGATTATTACTATTCTAAAAGTAATGAGGGTTCTTCAAACGTTACCCTTCGACTTAAACCTGAAGCAGACGTCGATGAAATACTAAGGACTGTTAGAGATTTAACAGATGCAATAGACGGATTTCCAGAAGAAGCTGACGAACCCGAAATAACTAGAGTAAAAACAAGATTTCCGGTAATTAGTGTAAGTATTTATGGAAACACAAGACAAAGCTTATTATTTTCTCAAGCTAAAAATATTAAACAAAAAATTATGCAACTTGACGGTATAGCCGGAGTTGGCATTGCTGGCAATAGAGATGATGAGATTTGGGTGGTGATAGATCCGTCAATAATTTCTGCAAAAAAAATATCGACGAGAGAGATTATTTCCGCATTAAAAAGTAACGTTCGTGATTTGCCCGGAGGATCTGTAAAAGCTGTAGAAGGAGATATATTGTTAAGAGGTTTAGGTTCATCATCCATTAAAGCCATAGAGAATATTACGCTTAAAAATAATGATATTGGTGGTCAATTATTATTAAAAGAAATTGCAATAGTAGAACAAAGATTAGAAGAAGAGAGTTCTGTTGGAAGATTTAATGGCAGAAAAGCAGTAAATATGTCAGTAACAAAAACGGCTGATGCTTCTGTTTTTGAAGTTTCTAAAAATGTTAGAGATTTAGTAAATAACTATTCTTTACCATCAGGCTTAACAGTAAAAGTTTTTAGTGATTTCTCGAAAAATGTAAAAACTAGATTAGATACAGTTAAATCTTCTGGTATTATAGGCCTTACATTATTATTAATTTCACTGTATTTATTTTTAAATCCTAGAGTAGCTTTTATAACTGCATTTGGTATTCCTGTATCTTTCTTAGTTGCAGCATTTGGTATGTATATTTTTGGATTTACAATAAACATGGTATCTTTATTTGCGTTTTTGGTAGCTCTAGGAATGATTGTTGATGATGCAATAATAGTTACAGAAAATACTTATAGACACATTGAAAATGGTGTAGACCCAGTATCTGCTGCAAAAATTGGCGCAAAAGAAGTATTTTGGCCAATTGTTGCGTCCACATTTACTACAATAGCAGCATTCTTACCTATGCTAAGTATTTCTGGCACACTCGGTAAATTTATTGAAGTAATCCCATTGGTTGTTACAGTAGCATTACTAGGCTCTCTTATGGAAGCTTTTGTTGTTTTGCCCTCTCATTGCGCAAGTTTTTTAAAGAAAACAGAAAAGAATAATTTTAAAAAAAAGAAGTGGGAAAAAGCACTTAAAATTTATAAAAAGTATTTAGAAAAAAGTATAAAAAATAGATATTTAGTATCAAGTATTACAGTGGGAATCTTATGTGTAGTTATATCTTTTGCTATTACAAGAATACCTTATTATCAATTTGGCAAGGTTGATTCTGGACAATTTTTTATTAATGCAGAGGGATCTGTAACTAGCAGTATAAAAGACAGTGAAAATATTGCTATGAAAATGGAAGAATTAATTTTATCTGAGTTAAGCGATACAGAATTAGAATCCTTATATACAAATGTTGGAGTAAGTTTTAAAGATTTTAGCAGGTTTGATTTAGGTAGCCAGTATATTCAAATAGTTGTGAGTCTTAAAAAAAGAAGTCCGCAAGGATTTGTTGATTATGTTGTAACGCCTCTTTTTAATATGTCTTTTGATAATTATGGTAAAAGAGAAAGAAGTGAAAAAGAAATTATTAACATATTAAGAGAAAAGCTGTCCTCAATATCGGGAATACAAAAATTAGCTGTGAAAAAAGCATCAGGAGGACCAGGTGGGTCCGATGTTGTTATTGGGGTTATTGGTCAAGATCAAAAAATTCTTACAAAATATGCAAAAGAAATTCAAAATTTTCTATCACAAATTGACGGTATAAAAGATGTTGAGCAAGACCAGGATCCAGGAAAAGTTGAATTTAAATATAAAATAAATAATAGAGGAAAAGAACTTGGATTAACTCAAGCTGATATAGCAGAATCTGTAAGAACTGGATTCTTGGGTCTAGAAACAGCATATTTTAATCTTAATGGAGAAAGAGTGCCGGTTAGATTAATATATTCTGAAAAATATAGAAACGATAGTAGTAAACTCTACCAACTACCAATTGTCTTAGAATCAGGAAAAACAATTTATTTGGCTGAAGTTGCTGATATTGAAATTTCTAGAGGAATGAATACTGTACGAAGAAGAGACGGGCAAAGATTGGCAATGATAAAAGCAGATGTGGATCCTAATATTATTACTCCAATAGAAGTTACAGCTCTATTTGATAAAAGATATAAGGAAGTTTTTAATCAAGATTCAAAGTTTGAATATATGTATCTTGGTAGTAAAAAAAGAAGCAGAGAAAACTTTGCTGATATGAAAAAGACTGCTTATATTTCTCTTGGAATAATATTTTTTATATTGGCAGTACTTTTTAAAACTATTATAGACCCATTAGTAGTTATATTTTCAATACCTTTTGCTGTAGTTGGAGTTATACTAGGCCATATTTTCTTTGGATATAATCTGCAATTTTTATCTGTTATAGGGCTATTAGCTCTAATTGGTATTGTAGTGAATGACTCACTTATATTAATAGATTTTCTTAAAAAACTAAGAAATGAAGGCATGAATAAAATTGAAGCTACTATAAAAGCTTGTCAAGTCAGAGCAAGACCTATTATTTTAACTTCGGTAACAACATTTTTAGGTATTTCTCCTTTAATATTTTTTGCAACTGGGCAAACAAAGTTTCTTTCGCCAATGGCGGTAAGTTTAGGTTTTGGTTTATTATTTGCTACTATATTGATATTGATTGTATTACCATGTTTTTATTTAATAATGGATGATTTTAAAGAGGCATTAATAACTAGAATAAAAAAATAATTTAAAATTAACTAAAAAATAGAGGTTCATATTTTGAGAAAATCAATTTTAGATTTTAGTAGAGTAAATGCTGAAAAAATATTTAATAATAGATTTTACATTTTATTGACTGTTTTATTATTATTAGTTTTCTTAATTTTAGTTCGACTGTATTATTTACAAGTTATAAGTTACGACCATTTTGATACATTATCTGAGACAAATCGAATAAAATATGTTCAGACTTCGCCTAGGAGAGGTATAATATTTGATAGAAATAATCTAGTTCTTGCTGATAATTCCTCACTTTATTCTGCACAAATAAATATTAAAGAAGCTACCAATATTAAAAAAATCATTGAAGATGTTGATAAGGAAATTAATCTTACTAAAAAAGAAATTGAAAATTTTTACGAAAAAAAAATTAAATACGCTCACTTAAATAATATAGTTTTAAAAGGTAATTTATCAGAAGAAGAAGTGGCAAAAATTTTATCAATTCGTTATAAACATGATGGTCTTGATGTTACGGCTAGTCTTTTAAGGCGTTATCCATATAAAAAAATTACAAGTCATGTTATTGGAAGTATAGGGTATATAGATAAAAAAGATTTACTAAATTTAGATAAAAAAAAATATAGAAATACTGAATATATAGGAAAAACTGGGATAGAAAAGTTTTATGAGGATACTCTTTATGGAGTGCCTGGCTACAGACACGTTGAAATCAACGCAAAAGGAAGAGAATTAAGAGATATTGAAAAAAAACCTGCGTTTCCTGGAGATGATATTTATCTTACAATCGACATTAATCTTCAAAAGTATATGTACTCTTTGTTATCAGGATATGTAGGTTCTTCAATTGCTATGAACCCAAAAAATGGAGAAATTCTGGGCATGATAAGCACGCCAGCAATTGACCCAAATAAAAAACTATGGAAATATGAAATTGATCAAGATGAAATAAAAAAACTAAATAGTCCGCTTTTCAATAGATCGGTCAATGGTTTGTATTCTCCTGGATCAACAATAAAGCCTATAGTTGCTCTAAGTGGTATGCATCACGAAGTAATAAATTCTTTAGATGAGTATTATGCAGGGCCATTTTTCCAATTACCAACAAGTTCAAGAAGATTCAGAGACTGGAAGCCAGAGGGTCACGGCATGGTAGATATAAAAAAGTCGATAATACAGTCCTGCGATGTTTATTTTTATATGGTTGCTAATAAACTTGGCATTGAAAAATTATCTTCTTTTTATAAATATTTTTCTTTTGGTTCCAAAACAGGAATTGATATGCCAAATGAATCTGCAGGTGTTCTTCCTTCAAAAGAATGGAAATTTAAAAATATTGGTTATAAATGGACAGATGGAGATACTGTAATTTCTGGAATTGGTCAAGGTTATTTTCTAACTACTCCACTTCAGCTAGTTTATGCAGCAAGTATAATTGCAAATAAAGGAACTATATCAATTCCAAAATTAAATATTAATTCAAAACCAAAAAAAAATAGCGAAATACTAAAAATAGAAGAGTTTTTAAAAAATAATATATCTCTCGAAGATTGGAATCTAATTAATGATGCAATGTTTAAAGTCGTAAACAAAAAAAATGGAACCGCATACTGGTCAACAAATAATAAGAAAAATAATATTGCAGGAAAAACTGGTACTGTGCAAGTATATGAAATATCCCAAGATGACGATAGAAAAGATGATAAAGAGATTCCAGATCATTTAAAAGATCATTCTTTATATATTGGATATGCACCAGCAGATAAACCCGAAATTGTTGTTGCTACAATTATAGAGAATGTTGGAAGCGGAAGTAAATATGCTGCTCCGATAAGCAATAAAATAATTAATTATTATTTAGATAATGTAAGGAATAATTTTGAATAGAGATAATTTAATAGGATTAACTGATTTATTATTATTTATATTTATAGTAATTTTATCATTAGTGGGTTTAGCTATATTGTATAGTGCAACAAATCAAAATTTAGATATTGTCTTAAGACAGAGTTCTAGACTACTTTTTTGTTTTGTATTAATGCTGTCGATTTGTTTTATAGATACTAATAAGTTAAAAATATTTACTCCATACATATATATAGCTTCAATACTACTGTTACTTTTTACTTTATTTTGGGGGCATGATTCGAAAGGAGCAACGAGGTGGATAATTTTATTTGGTTTTTCTTTTCAAGTTTCGGAAATCTTAAAAATTATCTTACCAATGACTCTCGCTTGGTATCTATCTATATCTGATGATAAAGAAATAGATATTAAAAAATTATTTTTTTCTTTAATAATAATTTTTCTACCAATAGTATTTATATTAAAACAACCAGACCTAGGAACATCTTTAATAGTTTTAATTTGTGGCATGATAACTTTATTTTTGTCAGGTCTAAAAACTAAACACATATCTTTTATTGTTATATCGTTTTTAACTATTGCACCATTATTGTGGAAATTTTTACTTCTACCCTATCAAAAACAAAGAATTTTAACTTTGATAGATCCAGGATCAGATCCTTTAGGCTCTGGGTATCATATTATCCAATCAAAAATTGCTGTTGGTTCAGGTGGTTTTTTTGGAAAGGGTTTTTTAAATGGGACGCAGTCACAACTTGAGTTCTTACCTGAAAGAGGCACAGATTTTATTTTTGCAGTTTTTGCAGAAGAATTTGGTTTTTTTGGTGTAATCATTTTATTTTTATTTTATTCAATAATAATTTTTAGGTTTATATTAATTACATTACGAGCCAAGGGTTATTTTGCAAAGATATTATCAGGAAGTATTACGTCAATTTTTATTTTGCTAATAATTACAAATATATCAATGGCAATAGGTGTTTTGCCAGTTGTTGGGGTCACTTTACCGCTATTAAGTTTAGGTGGAAGCTCTTTATTATCTATATTTTTTGCATTTGGTATAATGTTTTCGATAGCTAGGAGATCTTAAATAATGAATTATCATTTTAAAAAATTATTAATATTTATATATCTTGTTTTTTTTAACAATCTTATATACGCAAAAGATACAAATAATTTAAAAAAATATGAAAATGAACTAGGGGAAATAATTCAAGAATTAGTTTATAAATATAAAATTGATCAAGATTATGCAACAAAAGCATTATATTCAATTGAATTCAAAGACAAAATTTTGAAAATTATGGCTAACGCGCCTGAGAGAAAAGATACTTGGCAAGAATATAAATCTAAATATTTAACTAGTGAACGTATTAGATTAGGTAGAAAATATTTTAATGATAACTATACTTTACTTAAACAGATCGAGAATAACTATGGTGTTCCTGCAGAAGTAATAGTAGCTCTACTTGGAGTAGAAACAAACTATGGTGGATATACAGGGAATTATAAAATTTTAAATGCATTAGGTACTCTTGCTTTAAAGCACCCAAAGAGGAACAAATTTTTTAAAGCACAGCTTAAAAATTTTATAATTTTAACTTATAGGAACAAATTAAATTACAATAAACTTTATGGTTCGTATGCTGGAGCAATGGGTCTTCCTCAATTTATGCCAGATAATTATAGAAAGCTGGCTGTAGATTATGACGGAGACGGGAATACTGATTTATGGAACAGTAAGCTTGATATTTATGCAAGTATTGCAAACTTTCTTAAGAATCATGGTTGGAAAACTAACGAAAAAATATATAGCAATATAAAAATTGATGAAAAGCACTACAAAGAAATTTTTAAAAAAGGCGATGTGAGAACTGTTTCTATTAGCGAGAAAAATATACAAAAGTATAATATACCTAAAAATAAAATCTTAAATAAAAATTATTTAATTCTTTTAAGCAAAAAATATAATAAATATTTAATAGGGTATACAAACTTCAAAGTAATTATGAGATATAATCCAAGTACTTTTTATGCGATGGTAGTTACAAACCTAAGTGAAAAAGTTGTATTAAAAAATAATGAATAAGCTATTTGTAGCAATCTTTATATTTCAATTTTTTTTTATAGGCTGTACGCCAATAAAAAAAAATAATTCAAGCAAATCATACAAAGATATTGTTAATGAAAATGTAATTCCAAAAGTAGAAAATTATAGTAAATATGGTAATCCAAAAACTTATAAGGTATTTGGAGTAAAATATAGAACCTTAGAAACACATATAGGATATTCAGAAATAGGAATAGCTTCTTGGTATGGAAAAAAATTTCATGGTAAGCTAACTTCGTCCAGAGAAGTCTATGATATGTATAAAATTACTGCAGCTCATAAAAGCTTACCCATTCCTTGTTATGCCAAAGTTACAAATCTTGAGAATAATAAATCGTTAATCGTTAGAGTAAATGATAGAGGTCCGTTTAAAAAGGGAAGAATAATAGATTTATCCTATGCAGCTGCAAAAAAACTTGATATTGTTGATGAGGGCACAGCTCAAGTTTTAGTTGAAGCAATTGATGCTGAAAATTTTTATTAAGATTAATTTTATTAAACTTACATCAAATGATACAATAGCTGTTTTATTGAATTTAAACTTTTGAAAAATATAAAATTGGGGAGACAATGTCTTATTTTATATCAAAATTATTATTTATATTTGCTTTATTGACAACTTTTGTTAATGCAAATCAATATAATGTACCAGATTTAAATGTTACGAGTTATGCATTAATGGATGCGAAGACTGGTGCAATAGTTGCCGGTGATAATTTAGACGAAAAGGTTGAGCCAGCTAGCTTAACTAAAATCGCAACATTATATCTTGTATTTAAATCTTTAGAATCAAAGTATATTAGTGAAGATGATTATGTTGTTATTAGTAAGAAAGCCTGGAAAATGGTTGGTTCTAGAATGTTTATAGAAGTTGGCAAAAAGGTTCAAGTTAGAGATCTAATTAAAGGTGTAATAGTACAGTCAGGAAATGACGCAAGTGTGGCTTTAGCAGAACATATAGCAGGCGGAGAGGAATTTTTTGTTACGATGCTTAATAAGCTTGCCGAGGATATTGGACTAAAAAATACACATTTTGAAAATGTTACAGGAATGCCAGGAGATAATCATTACACAACCGCAAGAGATATGGCATATTTATCAGCAAAACTAATTAATGATTTTCCTATTCAATACAAAAGATTTAAAGATAAAAAATTTACATATAACGAGATCACTCAATACAATAGAAATAAATTATTATCAACGTATGAGGCTGCTGACGGAATTAAAACCGGTCATACAAAATCAGCTGGATATTGTTTAGCTTCATCTGCAGTTAATGAAAATACAAGATTTATAGCTGTTCTATTTGGAGCTGACTCTTCTAGCAAAAGATTTAAATACTCAAAAACACTTTTTAAATTTGGTTTTAGGAATTTTATAACCGAAAAATACTTCGAAAAAAATCAAATTATAGCGAGAGAGAGAATATGGAATGGTGAAGAAAAATATTTAGATATAGGTTTTGATAGAGATATATATATTACATTAATGAAATATGATGATAAAAAAATAGTCCCTAAAATAAATTTAATTTCAAAAATAACTGCTCCAATAAGAAATGGACAAATATTAGGAACAGTAGACTTTATGAAAGACAATAAAATTATCTCTTCAGAAAAAATCTATTCATTAAAAAGAGTTGAAGAAGGTAATTTATATAGAAAAACTTATGATTTTATTGCTAACTTTTTTATAGAAAACTAATTTTGAATAACAAAGTCTTTTTAAATAATAAAATATGCAATATTGAGGAAGCAAAGATATCTATTTTTGACAGAGGTTTTCTATTTTCAGATGGTGTGTACGAATTAATTCCTTTTTTTAATAAAAAACCTTTTTTATTTGAAGAGCATTATAAAAGACTAGAAAATAGTTTAAAAATGCTGGATTTAGACAATCCTTATTCAAAAGATGAATGGCTAGATAAAATTAAAATGCTTTTGAATTATTGTGAATATGATAACTTTTCATTATATATTCAAATAACTAGAGGCGAACCATTGAGTTATAATGATGGTATATTTAGGGAGCATGCTGCAATTAAAAAATATAAAACTTCTGTAAGTATGTTTTTTTCAAAAATTAACGACTTATCTGAAAGTTTTATTAGATGCGAAACTGCTATAACCTTAGAAGATAAAAGATGGATGCAATGTGATATAAAATCAATATCGCTTCTTTACAATTCGTATGCTAAAACGTTGGCTAGTAAAAAAGGCGCTTATGAAGCTATATTATTTCGAAACGGTGTACTTACTGAAGGATGTTCAAGTAATGTATTTATCGTGAAAAATAAAAAAATCATTACACCAAAATTAAGCAATTTAATTCTTCATGGTATTACTCGATCATATATTATAAATGAGATTATAAAAAAAAATAAATTTGAAATAGTTATAGAAGATATAAATGAAGAAGATTTGTTCAGTTCTGATGAAGTTTTCATTACCAACTCAACTCAAGGCGTACTGCCGATTATTAAAATAAATAATAAAAAAATTAACAAAGGTACTTGTGGTGAAATATCGAAAAAATTACATCAACTATATTTGAAAAAAATAAATTAAGTGGACAATTTAATTCAACATCAAAAAAAAATTCTAAAATGTAAAAAATGTGAAAATATGTCAGGTATACCAATAGTAGGAAGTCCTGTAAAATCTAAAATCATTTTAATTGGCCAAGCTCCAGGAATTAAAGAAGGTGAAATTAGAAAGCCTTTTGCCTGGACTGCAGGGAAAAATTTATTTAAATGGTTTTCTTCTATTGGAATAAATGAGATAAATTTTAGAAACAATATTTATATGTCAGCTGTTTGTAGATGTTATCCTGGGAAAAACTTGAATGGATCTGGTGATAGGGTTCCTTCAGAAACAGAAATAAAAAAATGTTCAAATTGGTTGAATTTTGAAATTAACTATTTGAAACCAGAATTAATTATTCCTGTTGGCAAACTTGCTATCTCGCAATTTATAGATTTTGATATATTAAATGATGTCGTAGGAAAAAAAATAAAATATAAAAATAATATTGATATTGTCGCGTTACCACATCCATCAGGTCTTTCTACTTGGTATAAGAAAAATCCAGGAAAATCATTATTAGAAAAAGCTTTAAAAGTAATAAAAAAAAGTAGTGCGTGGCAAGAACTACTAAGAAAATAATTTTTCTGCAATATTTAGTTTCTTTTTATCTCCAATATCAAACCATATGCCGTCATGGGCAACAGCAGAAACTTTATTTTTTCTTATATTTTCAACTAATAAATCTATTAATTTGTACTTTGAAAATTCCTTATTATTAAAAATTTTTGGATCATAGATACCTATACCTGAATAGGTCATCATATTTTCGTTGCTATTTTGCAGTCTGCCATCGTTAAAAGAAAAATCTCCATATTTATTATGTGCTGGATTTTTAACCATAACTAATGATGCTAGATCATTTTCATTAAGCGAAAGATCGGATAATCTAAAATTTGTATATATATCAGAATTTAATACTAAGAAAGGCTTGTTGCCAAGAATAGGCAGAGCATACTGTATTCCTCCTCCGGTTTCATACGGCTCTGGTTTTTCAATTGAATAATTAATTTTAACTCCATATTTCTGTCCATCACCTAAAAAATTAATTATTAAATCGCTTAGATAAGAAACATTTATCACGATATCATTTATACCATTATCTTTTAGTAATAGAATATTATGTTCAATTAGAGTTTTGTCGCCTAATTTAATTAAAGGTTTTGGTATTTTTTTGGTAATTTCACCAAAACGCTTACCTTTACCTGCTGCTAATATAATTGCTTTCATTTATTTTATTTAGAGCCTCTTTTGCAAAATAATTAATAATATTGAGATTATCATATTTTGAAGTTGCAAAAATAATATAATTTATCGTTCTGTTAAGATACTGAAGATAATTATGTCTTTTATGTTTAATGCTAAGCCTACAAAAAATTCCGGAAGCTTTCATATGTCTTTGAGTAGATATCAAATCATAGTTGAATAAAAATTCATTTTTTGAAAATTTAATTTTTTTATTTGCTGGAGTGAATTTATCATAAAAAGAGTTAATTAATATTTTTCTAGATTTTTCATCAATATCAACATAGCAATCATTCAAAAGTGAAACTAAATCATAAACAGGTGATCCATAAACGGCATCTTGGTAATCAATGATTATAATTTTTTTATTTTTATAAAAAATATTTTTTGAATGATAATCGCGATGAACAACAGTATTACTTTCATGATTTAATTCATGAATTAGATAATTTATAGATTTTATTATATTATTGTTATCTTTATTAGAAATTCTAAAATTACATAATTTTTCTAAAACCCATTCAACAAATAAATAACTTTCTTTAAAGTATTTATGTTCTTTATAAAGAGCTAAAATTATTGCAAGCTTTGGGGTCGGCTTTAATCATATAGATTTAGATGCTGCAAAAAAAGAAAATTTAGTTGTGACTAATACGCCTGAAGTACTTACAGATTGTACTGCAGATATAGCAATGACACTGCTTCTTAGTGTTGCAAGAAGAACTGGAGAAGGAGAAAGAGAACTAAGGGCTGGTAATTGGGCTGGGTGGAGACCAACTCATTTAAGAGGTACTAAAGTTACTGGAAAAACTCTTGGCTGCATAGGTTTTGGTAGAATTGCTCAAGCAACTGCAGATAGAGCACATTTTGGTTTTGGTATGAATATAATTTTCTCTGACCCTTATATGCCTTCTGATGACATAATAAAAAAATATAATGCAACACCTTGTGGTAGTGTCGAGGAAGTTCTTCAAAAGGCAGATTTTGTATCTATACATTGTCCTGGGGGAGAAAGTACTTATCATCTATTAAATAAAGAAAGAATTGGAATGATGAAAAAAACAGCATATCTTATTAATTCTGCAAGAGGTGATGTTATAGATAATGATGCGCTTATAGAGGCCTTAAGAAATAAAACTATTGCAGGTGCTGGTTTAGATGTTTTTGAAGGGGAACCAAAATTAAATCCAGGATTTTTAGCTTGTGAAAATGCAGTATTATTACCACACCTTGGTAGTGCATCTATAGAAACAAGGATTGCTATGGGTATGAGAGTATTAGAAAATATGGAAGCATACTATAACGACAAAGAACCTGGAGATAGAGTAGCATAAAGTTTTTTATTTTTTAAAAAATTAAAGCTAGTTAAAATTACTAGCTTTTTTTTTAATCTCTTTTTGAAATTTCATTTTCAATTTTTTTTAGTGTATTTTTGATATCAATTATCTCTTCAAAATTTTCTCTTTCTAATTTTACCAAATTTATACTTTCTTGGGCATCTCGAAGTTTCTTATTATATGCTCCGATTTCTGTACTAGTGTTTGTTTTATCTTCAACCAATCTTGAATAAAATAGTTTTCTTTCTTCTGTGTCGTGAAAAGCACTCATCATAGCTAAATATGCAGAACCTAAACGAAAATCATATGCTTTATAATCTCGAAGGTTATTAACTAAAGGCCTATTATCTTTGATTATATGTTTAAATGTATCTTTAAAACTTAATAAAGTTTTCTTTATGTCATTGGAGACATTATATTCAATAATTATTTTATCAATTACATCTACAATTTGAATTCTTATATCATCATACTGAAGTAATGATGTTAACAGTTTTGCATCATAATCAATATTATCTTCATAATAGTGTTCTTTAAGGTGATTTTTTAAAACTTGCCTAGCTTCTTTTAAGTTCTTTGTATTCATACTTTTTATATTGTATGAATATTTTGAAATATACTCTGAATCAATTACCGGATGAGGCTCATCATTTGCAGCATATAAAGATGTTGAAATTAAAAAAATTATTGTTAATAGTGGTTTCATATATTCCTTTAATTGTTTTATTTTGTGATTTTATCTGAACTAATAACCATTAGTTTATCATACAAGAGATCAAAATATGTATATTCAATCCCTCCAACTCCCTCGCCTGAATGTTTAATACCTCCGAAAGGCATCCAATCAACTCTAAAAGCAGTTTGTTCATTTATGAAAATACTTTTAGCTTCTAGTTTTTCATAGCATAGCATTGCGGTATCAATATCACTAGTATAAACAGATGATTGAAATGCATATTTTTTATGATTTGCTTTCTTTATTGCATCATTTATAGTTTTATAACTATATATACATATAACTGGCCCAAAAATCTCAATATTATTAATTTCATCTTTTTCATTAGGATCTTTTAGTATAGTGCACTCATAACAAGTATTATTAAAAAATTTTCCGCCACAAATTAATTTTGCTCCGTTTTTAATAGCTTTTTGAACGATACTATCGACTCTTATTAATGCGTTCTTACGAATTAATGGGCCGACATCAGTATTTATTTTATTTGGATCTCCAACAATAATTTTTTTAACGTGTTTTTTCATATTACTTATAAAATCATCTATTATATCTTCATGAACAATAACTTTTTGTATTGAAACACATACCTGGCCAGCATGATAAAATGAACCCTTAATTATAGATGGAATAATTTTTTTAAAATTATAATTTTTATCTATTATGACTGGTGCAATGCCGCCATGCTCAAGAGCACATTTAGTTCCAGGAGATAAAATTGACTTTAACTTCCACCCAACTTCTGAACTTCCTATAAAAGAAAAAAAAGATATTCTATTATCAGATACAAATTTTTTAGTAATATTATTATTATTAGTATTCACCATTTGGCAAAAACCATTTGGTAATCCAGCGTTTATTAATAACTTGATAAATTCATAACAAGTAAGTGGTGTATCTAATGATGGTTTAATAATTATAGGGCACCCTGCTGCTACTGCGGGTATAACTTGATGAATGATTAAATTTAATGGATGGTTGAATGCACTTATCGCTAAAACAGGACCGATAGGAAATTGCTTTGTAAAAGCCATTTTATTTTTAGAGGAAGCGTTTAAATTCATTGGTATCTCCTTACCGTAGGATTTTTTTATACACTCTATAGCTAACTCTATCCCGTTTATTGCTCTCTCTACCTCAATTTTAGAATCTTTTAATGGCTTTCCCCCTTCTAATGATATGAATTTTGCAAATTCAAATGATCTTTTTGAAAGCAAAGATTTACTTTTCTTTAAAATTTCAAGTCTGTCAGTTTTATTTATTTGATGTTTTGTATTATTAAAAAAATCATCTGATACTTTTAAAATTGCATCTACATGCCTTTCATCTATACATTCTATATCACCTATTTTTTTCATATTCCAAGGAGAATATAAAGGAACTTTCTGAAGATTTTTTACTTTTACTGTTGTAATATTTTTTATTATTCTATTGGTCATAAGATTTCTCAAGTGAATCTAAAAAATCAGTTAGTTTTTTATTTTCTGAATAATCAATTGGAATAACAAACAATGTTGGTCCGCTAAGTTTTTTTGTTTCCCTTAGTTTTATTTTTATATTTTTACTATCATTTTCATACAAATAATTCCAATCAAAAGACTTAGCTAGCTCTTCCCATTTTGGATTATCGAAATCAAGATCTGTGGAACTTCCAAATTGCACCTCCTGTTTCCATTTAATTAAACCATACGATTTATCCTCCCAAATTATTATTACAATATTTGAATTTAATCTTTTTGCCGTTTCCATTTCTTGCAAGTTCATCAAAAACCCTGCATCACCGCAAATAGAAAATATTTTTTTATTTTTATCAATTAAACTAGCTGATATTGATGCGGGTAAGGCATATCCCATAGAGCAAAAGCCATTTGGTATGATGCAAGTATTAGGTTCATGGCAAGGGTAATTCCTAGCAATCCACATTTTATGAGCACCAACATCTGAAATTAAAATATCTTCATCGTTCAAGAAATCTCTAAGATCGTATAAAAATTTTTGAGGCTTGATTAATCCCTTTGCATCATCAAGTTTATATTCTTCAATATCTTTTTTAAGATCTTTTTTCATTTGTTTTACATATTTATAATCATAAGATGGACACCCTTTTTTATCCAATATATTATTTAAACTTGATAAAGAATGCGCTAAATCTCCAACTACTTCGACTTCAGGTATATAAAATTCATCAATTTCAGCCGCCTCAAAATCAATATGTATAATTTTTGCATTAGAATTTCTATTCCATAATTTTGGATGATACTCGACCATATCATAACCTAAAGTTATAACTAAATCGGAACTACGTATTGCAATGTCGCCAAAATCGTTCGCTCCAAGACCTACTGTTGACAAACAATAGTCAGAATCACAGTTCACTGCGCCTTTACCCATAAAAGTTGTTACTACCGGAATATTTGTTCTCTCGCAGAATTCCCTTAATTGTTTAGATGCTCTTTTTCTAATAGCACCATTACCAGCAATCAATATTGGTGATTTAGCTTTTTTCATTAGTTCATATGAACTATTAATTACATTATCCTCAGCAACCGATCTTCGAAAGGGAAAAGATTTTAATGGTTTTGTATTTACTTTTAATTTTGCAATGTCCTCAGGAAGTTCAATATGTACCGCCCCAGGTTTCTCTAATGTTGCTAGTCTCACTGCTTTCCTAACTATTTCAGGTATTGTATTTGGATTTCTAATCGATGTAGTCCATTTGGTTACGGATTCAAACATATTGCAAACATCCATTATTTGATGAGATTCTTTATGAAGCCTATCAGATGAACCTTGTCCTGTTATAACTAGAATAGGTGAATGGTCCATATTTGCATCAGCGACTCCAGTCAGAAGATTTGTAGCACCAGGTCCAAGAGTACTCAAACAACAAGATAATTTCCCTGTAAGCTTACCATAAGATTCTGCCATGAATGCCGCTCCTTGTTCATGTCTTGTAAGAACAAAAGTTATTTTTTTTGATTTTTTTAAAGACATTAGAAAATCTGCATTTTCTTCACCAGGAACTCCAAATATATACTCTATACCTTCATTTTCTAGACACTTTATAAATAAATCAGAAGTTTTCATATGCAACAATAATATATTAAGAGA
>CACEJE010000018.1 GCA_902559815.1 uncultured Thiothrix sp. | reverse complement strand
ATCCTAGGCCAACTATTAAAATATTATTAATTTTTTTATTTAATTTATTAGGCATTTTTACTTACGTGAGGCAGCTGGATATGAACCTAAGAATCTATACAAGCTGGCTTGTTTTTTAATTTCATCATTTGCTTTTTTTAGAGAATCATCTTTAATATGACCATCTAAATCTAAATAAAAAATATATTCCCAATTATTATGCTTTGATGGTCTTGATTCAATTCTAGTCATGCTAACTTTATATTTTGAGAGAGGTTCTAAAAGGCTATATAAAGCTCCTGAATTATTTTTTGTGGAAACAATAATACTTGTTTTATCCCTTCCTGAGGGCTCTGTATTTCTTTCACCTACTACTAAAAATCTTGTTGAGTTATTATGATTGTCTTCTATATTTTTAGCCAATATATTTAATGAATAAATTTCCGCAGCTGAATCACTTGCAATTGCTGCAGAATTTTTTTCTTTAGAAATAACTAAAGCGGCATCAGCATTACTAGTAGAATTAATTTTTTCACAATTTGGTAAATTTTTATCAAGCCACTCCTTGCATTGAGAAAAAGATTGTGGGTGAGCATATATTTTTTTAATATCCGATAATACTTTACAGTTTGACAGCACATTGTGATTGATTAACATCTCAATTTCACCAGAAATTTTAAGTGACGATTTCATAAACATATCGAGAGTTGAAGATACTATTCCCTGTGTGGAATTTTCTACAGGGACAACACCATAATGTGTGTCTCTTCTTTCTACAGACATAAAAACTTCTTCTACCGAAGAATTTGGTACTGATAATACTGACGCTCCAAAATGATTTTTAGCCGCGATTTGCGTGTATGTTCCCTCAGGGCCTAAGTAGGAAACTTTTAGTGGCGCTTCTAAAGATAAACAAGATGACATAATTTCTCTATATATTTTTAGGATACTATCATCTGTTAAGGGTCCACTATTAATTTCTTTAATAGCACTTATAACTTGCGCTTCTCTTTCAGGGCTGTAAAAATTATCTGAGTTATTAATTTTCTTTTTTTCTTTAGATATTTTAATAGCTTGTTTTGCTCTTTGGTTTAATAATTCAAGAATTTCTTTATCCAAAGAATCAATTTTATTTCTTATTTTTTTTATATCTTCACTCATTTTTTATATTGTTTGAAGTTTCCTGTACTTTTGCAATTTCCATTAATTTCTCGCCCTGTTTTAATTTCTGCAGAGTTAAACCTTGTGTATTTCTTCCAATTACAGAAATATCTTTAACAGATATCCTTTGAAGTGTTCCGTGATCAGTGATTAGCATTAAATCATCACTTTCATTTACTTTCAAAGCTCCAATAACCATACCATTTCTCGAAGTTGTTTTAGAGACTATCTTTCCTTGACCTCCTCTACCTTGATTTTCAAATTCTCCGATTTCTGTTCTTTTTCCGTAACCATTTTCTGTTGCCACAAGTATATCGTCAGTATCACCTTTATGACTGCTAATCATACTTACAACATGGCTATTTTTCATTCTCATACCAATATTTCCAGAGCCACCTCTATTTTGACATTTAATTTGATCTTCACTAATTTTAATAGCTTTACCTGCTGCAGAAAATAACATTATTTCATTTTTTCCATTAGAAATACACGCCCCTATCAGACTATCACCATCTTTTAAATTAACTGCTTTTACACCACTTATCCTTAAATTTGAATAAACAGACAATTTATTTTTTACAATTTGCCCATTTTTTGTTGCCATAATAACAAATAGATTCTCATCATAATCTTTAACATTGAGCATTGCAGTTATTTTTTCCTCTTTGGATTGCAAATTTAGAATATTAATTATTGGTTTTCCTTTTGAGCCTCTATTTGACTGAGGAACTTTATAAGCCTTCAACTCGTATACTTGACCTCTATTTGAAAAACATAAAATAGAATCATGAGAACTTGCAACAACAAGTTTTTTAATAAAATCCTCTTCCTTAAAAGTTGCCGCAATTTTTCCTTTACCCCCTCTTTTTTGCGCACTATATACATCTGCTGCTTGAGCTTTTAAATAACCTTCTTGGGATAAAGTTATTACTAAATTCTCTTCTTTGATTAGATCCTTTTCTGAAAAATCAATAAAATCTTTTAATTCTGTTTTCCTCGGATCACCAAATTCCTTTCTAATCTGATTTAGTTCTTCTCTGATTAAATCCATCAACACATTTATATCTTTTAAAATTAACTCATATTGCTTTATATCTTTTATAAGGTCTTTATACTCTGAAAGAATTTTATCCTGCTCTAATGCAGTCAATCTACTCAATCTCATTTCTAAAATTGCCTGTGCTTGGCTTTCAGAAAGATAATATTTATTTTTTATTAAACCTAAATCATCACTTAAATCTTCTGGCTTTGTGATTTCATTATCAGACTTATCTAACATTTTAATTATAAGACCAGGTTTCCAACTTTTTTTCAAAAGCTTTATTTTTGCATCTTGGGTAGTTTTTGATTCTTTGATTAACTTAACTATCTCATCAATATTAGATAAAGCTACAGCTAATCCCTCTAAAAGATGGGCTTTTTCTTTAGCTTTTTTTAATTCAAATCTTGTTCTTCTGGTTACTACCTCTTTTCTATGCTCAATAAACGCAGTTAATATAACTTTTAAACCAACAGTTTTTGGCTTTCCATTTAGCAATGCAACCATATTGATTCCAAAAGAAGTTCTTAATTGTGTTTGTTGGAATAAATTATTTAATAATACTTCACTGTTTTCTGATCTTTTTATTTCTATAACTATTCTCATTCCATCTTTGTCTGATTCGTCTCTTAACTCCGAAATGCCTTCTATCTTTTTATCTCTAACTAGCTCAGCTATTCTTTCAATTAATTTTGCTTTATTAACCTGATATGGTAATTCTGTAATTATAATTTTTTCTTTTTGATTCTTTTTAGGTTCTTCAATATTATGTTTTGCCTGCATAATAACTTTACCTTTGCCACTCTCATAAGCAGCTAAAATACCGTCCGCCTCTTTTTTATTTATAGTTATTATTCCGCCAGTAGGAAAATCGGGTCCAACAATATATTTCATTAATTCTTTAACTGACATATCAGGTTTTTTGCTAAGAGCAATTACTGCATCTATAACTTCAGTCAAGTTATGAGGTGGAATATTTGTTGCCATTCCTACTGCGATTCCCGATGATCCATTAACTAATAAATTTGGAACTCTAGTTGGCAACACAATAGGTTCAATTTCACTATCATCATAATTTGGTCTAAAGTCTACTGTATCTTTATCTAAATCTGATAGAAGTTGATGAGATATTTTTGTCATTCTTATCTCTGTGTAACGCATTGCAGCAGCAGAATCTCCGTCTATAGATCCAAAATTTCCTTGGCCATCAACCAAAACATATCTCATTGAAAAATCTTGAGCCATTCTAACAATAGTGTCATATGCTGCAGTATCTCCATGAGGGTGGTATTTACCTATAACATCACCAACTACTCTTGCTGATTTTTTATATGGCTTATTAGAATAATTTCCCATTGATTCCATAGCATATAAAACTCTTCTATGGACAGGTTTCAATCCATCGCGAATATCTGGTAAAGCTCTGCCCATTATTACACTCATTGCATAATCTAAATATGCAATTTTTTGCTCTTCCTCTATATCTTGATCTATAGTACGAGATGATAATAATTCTTTCGCAGAATCTTCCATTATGTCTCCATAAAATACACTTCCCAGAAGTCTTTATTTTACCATGAGACGTTTATTTACACTAGATTATCGATAAAAATAGACAATTAAATAGTCTTACTAATGCGATTTTCGTTTAAATATTATAGTATAACAAGTATGAATATAGATGATAAAGAAATACAAAAATTTAATGATATTTCCTACAGTTGGTGGGACCCAGATGGTCCATTTAAGCCACTTCACTTGCTCAATCCTGTTAGAACAAATTTTATAAAAAAGAGTATTGATCTAAAAAATAAATCAATAATAGATGTAGGTTGCGGTGGAGGTTTATTATGCGAAAATTTAATTTCAAAAGACACAAGAGTAAAAGGCATTGATATGTCAAAAAATGCTATTGAGATTGCAAAAACACATCAAACAATAAATAATTTAAAAATTGATTATGAATTAATAAATCTTGAGGATTTAATAAATAAATCAAATGAAAGATATGATGCATTAACTTGCTTAGAATTAATAGAACATGTTCCAAATCCAGAAAAACTAATTAAAGATTGTATAAACATTACAAAAAAAGAATCTGATCTATTCTTTTCTACCTTAAACAGAAATTTTATTTCATTTATAGTTTCAATAATTGGCGCTGAATATATATTAAATATTTTGCCAAAAGGAACACATGATTATAAAAACTTTATTAAACCCTCAGAATTTTCTTCGATACTTAGAAAAAATAATTTAGTAATTAAAAATATCAAAGGCATAAGCTATAACATATTTAATCAAAGCTTTTACGAATCAGACAACTTAAATATAAATTACATAATTCATTGTAAAAAAAATAATGATTAATAGAAAAATTGAAGCAATGCTTTTTGATTTTGACGGTACCATTGCTGATACCTCAGTCGATATGGTTAATTGTCTCAATATTTTATTAGAAAATAAAAATAGGGAAAATGTAAATATTGATAAAGCTAAAAACTTTATATCAAAAGGAGCTGGAGGATTAATAAGCTACTCGTGTCCTGAATTAACAGAAAATGAAAGAAAAGAATATATTCAAGATTATTTAGAAATTTATAAAGATAACTACTTTGTGTATACCAAATTATTTGATGGAATAAGTGAAATTATAGATTTAATAATTTCTAAAAACTATAAGTGGGGCATAGTTACTAACAAGCCTGGATATTTAGTAGTTCCTATAATTAAAGAACTTAACTTAAGATATCAACCACATTGCTTAGTAGCAGGCGATACATTAAATGTTAAAAAACCTAACCCAAAACCCTTATTATATGCAGCAGAGAAAATTTCTTGCGATCCTATTTTTTGTGCATATATTGGAGATGATTTACGAGATATTCAAGCTGCTAATTCAGCAAATATGTTCTCTATTGCTGCATCCTATGGTTTCATTGAAAATAAGAATAATATCAAAGAATGGGGATGTGATTATGTAATCAATTCCCCATTAGATTTAAAAACTTTAATTGTTTAACTAACTTAAATTTAATGACTGAACTATTTCTTCCGTAGTTTGTTTTGCATCACCAAGCAACATCATAGTTTTATCTCTAAAAAATAAATCATTATCTACGCCAGCATAACCTGAAGCCATAGACCTTTTTAAAAATAAAGTTGTCGCTGCTTTTTCAACATCAAGTATTGGCATTCCATATATTGGGCTTTGAGGATCCGTTTTTGCTAGCGGATTTGTAACATCATTTGCTCCAATAACAAAAGCTACATCTGCTGTTGCAAATTCGTGATTTATTTCCTCAAGCTCAAAAACTTCATCATAAGGAACATTGGCCTCTGCAAGCAGTACATTCATATGCCCAGGCATTCTACCAGCTACTGGGTGTATAGCATATTTAACTTCAACCCCTTTTTCTTTTAATATATCGCACATTTCCCTTAGAGCATGTTGTGCTTGTGAGACTGCCATACCATAACCTGGAACAATAATAACTTTTTGTGCATTACCCATTATAAATGATGCATCGTCAGCACTTCCTTGTTTTACATTACCCTTTGGTCCTCCAGCTACTGCCGCCGCTGCATCTGAATCACCACCAAACCCTCCTAATAAGACGCTAACAATAGATCTGTTCATTCCCTTACACATTATGTAACTTAGAATAGCTCCTGATGAACCAACTAGGGCTCCAGTAATAATTAGAGCAGTATTTTGTAATGTAAAACCAATACCACAAGCTGCCCAACCGGAATAAGAATTAAGCATTGAAACTACTACTGGCATATCAGCTCCACCTATTGGCAGAACAACTAAGAAACCAATAAAAAAAGAAAGGCCAACTATCATCCAAAAGTATTGTGAATTTTCTGGATTCATTGGATTCATTGAAATTAAATATATTAGAGTTAATATTGCTAAAAATATAATTAAATTTATTAAATGTTGCCCTTTAAAAACGAGTGGATTGCCACTAACAAGCCCCTGTAATTTTGCAAAAGCTATAACTGATCCTGAAAATGTAATCGCACCTATTGCTAGCCCTAAACTCATTTCTATCATACTTCCAGTACTAATAATACCGCCTTCAAAAAAAGCACCAGGATTTTTATAAGCTCCAATAGCTACAAAAACTGCAGCCAAACCAACTAAACTATGGAAAGCGGCAACTAATTGCGGAAGTGCGGTCATACTAATTTTCAGAGCTAAAATAGAACCAAAAATACCGCCTATAGCTACTGCTATAATTATATTTGTGTAACTACTAATATCTAATCCTGAGCCATGCAACATTAATGTTGTAACTACAGCAATTGTCATACCTATCATTCCATAAGTATTTCCCTTCCTTGCGGAAACAGGAGACGACAAACCTTTTAATGCTAAAATAAAAAGTACTGCTGAAAGAAGATATGCAAAACCAAAAATTGTATTGTCCATTTATTTTTACCTATTTATTTTTTCTTTTTAAACATTGCTAGCATTCTCTGTGCAACCATAAAACCACCAAAAATATTTACAGAAGCTAAAAGAACAGCTATTAAACCCATTGTGCTAGATAAATCAATTATACCTTTGCTAGCAACGGCGGCTATTAATCCGCCTACAATGATTACAGATGAGATTGCATTTGTAACAGCAAGTAAAGGTGAATGAAGTGCTGGAGTTACTCCCCAAACTACATAAAAACCAACGAATACTGCTAAAACAAAAATTGTAAATAAACTTAAAAAATCCATTATGAAACTCCCTTAACGATTTCACTTACGATACTGCCATCTTTTGTTACTAAAGTATTTTTAACTGTCTCGTCTTCCCAGTCTAATTCTAAACTTTTTGTCTCTGCATTAACATGAGGAGAAAGAAAATTTAATAAATTTTTAGCAAACAAAGTACTTGCGTCTTTCGGCAGTTCCCCTGGCAAATTATCATAACCGACAATTTTTACACCATTTGCATTAACAACTTCATTTCTCTTGGCTAATTCACAATTTCCTCCAGTTTCTACGGCTAGATCTACTATAACTGACCCAGTTTTCATTGAATTAACCATTTCTGCGCTAACTAATTTTGGCGCAGGTCTGCCAGGTATTAGAGCTGTTGTAATTACAATATCCTGATCTTTTATATGATTTTTAATTACATCTTGTTCTTTTTTCTTATATTCCTCAGTCATTTCTTTAGCATAACCACCAGATGTTTCTGCTTCTTTCATTGCTTCCTCATCCACTACTAGAAATTTACCACCAAGGCTTTCTACTTGTTCTTTTGTTGCGGCTCTAACATCATAAGCTGTCACAATTGCTCCCATTCTTTTTGCAGTAGCAATTGCTTGCAAACCTGCTACACCTACCCCCATGATAAATACTTTTGCTGGAGCAACAGTTCCTGCGGCAGTCATCATCATTGGAAATGCGCTGTTAAAATTATTTGCGCCTTTAATTACAGCCTGATATCCAGATAAATTTGACTGAGAGGATAATACATCCATCGATTGTGCTCGACTAATTCTAGGCATTAAATCCATTGCAAATGTTGTAATTGAAGCTTTTGCATATTGCTCTATATCTTTTTTTGAAGATAATGCTGACATATGCGAAATAACTATCGCATCTTTTTTTACACATAGAAGTTTCATCTAATTCATCATTTGATGTCATTAAACGTTGTATTTTGAAAATAATATCAGCATTCGCTAATGTTGATTTTGTATCTGAAGATATAGAAGCTCCGACTGATTTAAAAATTTCATCAGTAAAACCTGACTCAAGTCCCGCGTCACTTTGTATGGTGACATCAAAACCCATTGAAACAAACTTTTTAACGACTTCTGGAGATGCTGCTACTCTAGTCTCTCCAATTCTATTTTCTTTCGGAATTGAAATTTTCATGTTATTACCACTTGTATTTTATAATTAAGCTTTAGATGGTACGACAATATATTCTAATATGTTGAAATACTCAAGACAAAAATACCTAAAATGGACTATAAATTTATAAAAATCATTATTTCTTAATGAATATTCTCTTGATTGTATTCATTTTTGATTTTATCATCATTTTCCGTTTTTTCCGTATTACTTTCAAATATACCAAGTTGTCTTTTTTCTTGATCAGATAGTTCAACAATATCATCAAGTTTTGGAAGTTGATTTAGCGATACTAAGTTATGAGAATTTAAAAATTCTTTTGTAGTGCCAAAGATTGCTGGCTTACCTGGAACATCTTTATATCCTAATATTTTAATCCACTCTCTCTCTAAAAGCGTCTTTATTATATTACTACTTACACCGACGCCTCTTACGGCTTCAATCTCTGTTCTTGTAATGGGTTGTTTATAAATTATCAATGCAAGAGTTTCCATAAGAGCTCTAGAATATTTTTGTGGTTTCTCTGGATAAAAATTTGATACCCATTCGTTACAATCCTCTGAAACCTGAAACCTATATCCTGTTGAAACCTTTTTTAAATTCACTCCTGAGTTCATATATTTTTCTTGAAGTTCTAAAATTAAATTTTCAATTAATTTTATTGTGATTTCTTCATCAGAAAAGAAGTTTTTAATTTCTCTTGAAGATACAGGTGATATTGATGAAAAAATCAATGACTCTATAATCTTTTTAATTTTATTTTTTTCCAAAATTTACTCCTTTTGTCACATTATTCTATTTTAATTTAATAAAAATAGATGATTCGTAGTTTGCTTGAACGCAATCAATTAAAGATAATTTAATTAATTCTAAAACTGCTAGAAAAGAGACTATAAGTCCAGATTTTCCTTCAGTGATATCTAAAATATTTTTAAAATCTAAATAATTATCTTTCTTTAAACTGTTAAGTATAAATGTCATTTTTTCACGAACAGACAAATGTTCTTTTTTTACATCATGTGGTGTTAAAAATTTTGTTTGCTGCATCAATTTATGAAAAACTATAACTAATTTTTCTAAGTCAACCCTTTCATAGTCTTCTTCTTTTTGAATTTTTTGATAAGAAACTTTCCTTGTTAAATAAAAATCTCTGTCGACTCTTGGGAGATCATCTAATCTTATACTGGCTTTTTTATATCTCTCATACTCTTGTAGCCTTCTAATTAATTCTGCTCTTGGATCTTCTTCTTCTGAAGTATCTTCATCGATCGTGGGTAATAATAATTTTGATTTAATTTCTGCCAATGTTGCTGCCATTAACATATACTCAGCTGCTAGCTCAAGCTTTAAATCCTGCATCAAATCAATATATTGTATATATTGGTCAGTTATTTTAGCAATAGGTAATTCTAGTATATCCAGATTTTGGCTTTTGATTAAATATAAAAGTAAATCTAATGGCCCCTCGAATGACTCTAAAACAATTTCAAGAGCATCAGGGGGAAGATACAAGTCTTTCGGTATATTAAGATAAGGTTTGCCTTTTACGTAAGCTAGAGGGACATCAATATCAACTACATTTTTAACTTCAGAAGACTTAATATCCATAGTTACTCGTGATGTTATTAATTAATGTGTATTATATCATTTTATGATTTAATTTACATAATTCTATTCTGATTGAGGTCATATTTTGAAAGGTTTTATAGATTTTATACCAGTTTTATTTTTTTTTATTTCATATATTTTTTATACTGAAATATCAATAGATTATATTCATATAGTAAACGATTTTTTTAATATTTCATTGGATGCAGATAAATCGAGTGCTATTTATTTTGCAACTTTAATACTAATGATCACATATTCAATTCAATTTATAACCCTATTTTTCTTGAGAGGGTTAAAAAAGATTCATTATATTACTTTATTAATTATTCTTATTGCCGGATTAAGCACGTTATATTTTAAAAATCCTGTTTTTATTAAAATTAAACCATCAATAGTTTATTGGGGTTTTGGGGTCTTTTTTATATTTAACTACTTTTTTGGCAAAGAAGTTATTATAAAAAAAATGCTTAAAGACCAAATTATGCTTGAAGATAAACATTGGAAAACTTTAACATTATCTTGGGTGATTTTTTTTATATTATGTGGTTTTTTAAACCTTTATGTAGCAGAATTTTATGCTGAAGAAAGTTGGGTCGAATTTAAATTTTATATTTTAGGTATAGCACTACCTATAGCATTTATTATCTTGAATGGTATTTATATTGGTTTAAAAGCTAAAAAATAAAATTATTCTGCTATGTCTGAAGTAAGATCAGAATCATCTAAATTACCATCTGCAATTTCAAATTCTCTTTCTTCTAAATAAGCGTCTCTATATAAAGTATATTTATCATCAGAAATTTCACTAGCAATATCTTCTTTTGCTAATAAATTAGATCTGCTATCAACTGCATTTACACCAACCATAATATTTCTAAAAGAAATATCATCAAGCCAAGCTAGCGGATTAAGAAGCGCTGATAAAACTACACCTGGAATATCTCTTACACTACTAGAACCAAGCAAAGGTAAAACAACATAAGGACCTGCACCAGACCCTAATGCACCGATTGTTTGCCCAAAATCTTCTGGCGCGTGCTTTATACCCATATGTGAAGCGACATCAATTATTCCTCCAATACCAATTGTAGAATTTATTGCTAATCTACCTATTGATGTTGCAAATTCATTTGGTTTGCCCTGAAGCAAGTTGTTAATTGCATTATCAATCTCATTTAGATTTGAAAAGAAATTATTAACCCCAGTTCTTACTGGCTGAGGAGTGATTGCATTATAGCCTTGAGCAAGAGGTTTGAAGAGAGCTTGATCAAAAGCATCGTTCATCGCAAAAACAGGTTTATTTACTGCTTGCCAAGGATCGCTGGAATCAACCATAGAATTACCTGAATAAGTGGCACACCCACTTAATAAAACTGCCATCATTCCTATAAAAAGCAACTTTAAATTACTCATCTCCTCTCCTTACCTAATTATATTTATAGTTTTATAACAACCTTATTTATAATGATATGCTCGATGCTTCAATATGTACAGCATTACTTTTTGGCTTTATTTTTAAGTCTTAAAGCATTTAATGCAATAAAACCCGCTGCATCCTTATGATCATATTGGCCTTTATCTTCCTCAAAAGTTGCTAAATTTGTGCTATATAAGCTATTTTCGGATTTTCTACCCTCTACAATTATATTTCCTTTATATAGGGATAGTCTTACCAGACCATTAACACTAGCTTGAGTAGAGTCGATAAATTTTTGCAAATTTTCTCTTTCTGGGCTCCACCAAAACCCGTTATATATCATATTTGCGTATTTGGGCATTAATTCAGTTTTTAAGTGCGCAACTTCTCTATCTAAAGTTATAGACTCAATAGCTCTTCTAGCTTTTAATATTATTGTACCGCCAGGTGTTTCATAGCAACCTCTTGATTTCATGCCTACATATCTGTTCTCAACAATATCAAGTCTACCAATAGCATTTTTAGCTCCAATATTATTTAGTGCTTCTAAAATGCTTGCAGGACTATGCTTTTTACCATTAATAGAAACTGGGTCGCCATGATAAAACTCGATTTCTACACTTTCCGGAGTATCTGGTGCATTTTCAGGAGAAGATGTCCATCTCCACATATCTTCTGGTGGAGAGGACCAAGGATCTTCAAGTACCTTACCTTCATAAGATATATGCAATATATTTGCATCCATAGAATATGGAGGTGTATTTTTTTTATCTAAATCAACTGAAATATTATTTGAAGTAGCATAAGAGAGTAATTTATCTCTTGAATTTAATTCCCATTCTCTCCAAGGAGCTATAATTTTAATATCAGGATTTAGTGAGTAAGCAGATAATTCAAAACGTACCTGATCATTCCCTTTGCCTGTAGCGCCATGTGAAATTGCATCTGCATCACATTTTTTAGCAACTTCAATTAATTTTTTTGAAATTAAAGGACGAGCAATAGCAGTACCGAGAAGGTATTCTTCTTCATATAAAGTATTTGCTCTTAACATCGGAAAAACATATTCCTTTACAAATTCTTCTTTGCAATCATCTAAAAATATTTGATTAACACCTAATTCCTTAGCTCTTTTTTTTGCTGACTCTATTTCGCCTTTCTGACCCAAATCAGCAGTATAAGTTATGACCTCGCAGTTATAATTATCCTGAAGCCATTTAACTATAATTGAAGTATCTAAACCACCAGAGTATGCAAGAACAACTTTTTTGATATTTTTTTCTTTCATTGTTAATTTATGAAGTAGCTTCATCAATCATTTTTTTTAATTCGCCTTTCTCATGTAATTCTAATGTGATATCGCAGCCACCAATAAGCTCGCCATTGATATAAACTTGTGGAAATGTCGGCCAGTCAGCATATTTTGGTAAATTTTGAAAAATTTCAGGGTCCATCAAGATATTCACATAAGCAAACTCTTTTCCACATTGTTTTAAAGCTTCTACTGCTCTGCTTGAAAATCCGCACTGTGGCATTTGTGGCGTACCTTTCATATAAATAATAACCTTATTATTTTCAACTTGTTCTTTAATTTTATCTAAAACATCCATAATTACTCCTATTTTTCTGTTATGTTCTGCTGAAACCATAACTCTGTTGCTGCAGCGTGCCATAGTTTATTACCATCAATGGCGGTAGTGTACTCATTTGGTTTTTTTAAAAGTTTTTTAATATAATCCATATTATATATGTTTCTATTAAAACATTCACTTGAAGTTAGAATATCATACACAAAATCATAATATTCGCCTCTTATATATTTTAAAGCCGGCATTGGAAAATATCCTTTTTTTCGACTAATAATATCTTCTGGTAAAATATTATCTGAAATCTTTTTAAGAATATTTTTACCATTTCTTAATAAATGAATATTAGGATCAATTTTCGTAGAAGCCTCAATTAACTGGTGATCTAAAAATGGCACTCTAGCTTCCAAACCCCAGGCCATTGTCATATTATCAACCCTTTTCACCGGGTCATCAACAACAAGATTAGTAATATCATAATTTAGAACTTTCGAGATCAAGTTCTTTGATTTATTCTTATCAAAAATTTTTTTTATCATTCTTGAGGTATAATTTTCAGTATATTTATAATTTAAAAATTCTATCATTTCATCATGGTCTCTATCAGCATAATGTTTTAAAAAATTAGCATAATTATTTTGCTCAGTTTTTATTTTTTGGTACCAAAAATATCCACCGAAACCTTCATCTGCTCCTTGTCCAGATAACACAACTTTAACTTCCTTGCTCACTATTTCAGAAAGCATATAGAATGCAACCGCATCTTGTGCCACCATAGGTTCAGACATAGATTTAAATGTTTCGGGTAACCTTGAGAGAACAGAATTATTATCTACAATAAATTTCTTATGATCTGTTTTAAAGTGATTAACTACCTGATCTGAATAAAAAAATTCACTACCCTTTTCCTTTTTATCATCATCAAATCCAATACTATAAGTTTTTAGCTTAGGAAATTTTTTTATTGCTAATGCAACAATTAAACTAGAATCTAACCCTCCGGAAAGTAAAACACCAACATCAATATCAGAAGCATCTATACGTTTTTCTATTGCTTCAACTAATGAATCTTTTATTAGATTTTTAGCTTCAATTTCATCACTTATGTATTGATCTTGCTCGAGAATATTTAATTTCCAGTATTGCTCGATAACTAATTTATTATTGTCGCCTAGGACCATATAATGGCCAGGCTTTATTTTATTTATGTTTTTAAAAATTGTTTTAGGTGCTGGGACTACAGAATGAAGCGAAAAATGTAAATGCAATGATTTGTGATCTAGCTCCAGATTTATATCTTCTTTTACAATAAGTGACTGTATATTTGAACCAAATCTAAAAAAATTTTTTGAATGATGATAATATAAAGGCTTTACTCCAAATCTATCTCTAGCTAAAAACAATTTTCTTTTTTTATTGTCCCAAATAGCAAAAGCGAAATCACCCTCAAATTTTTTCAGACAGTCATAGCCCCATTCTTTGTATGATGTTAAAACAACTTCAGTATCTCCAGTTGTTCTGAAAGTATGCCCATTTTTTTCAAGGATTTCCCTCAATTTCTTATAATTATATATACAGCCATTATAAACTAAAATTAATTGAGCCTCATTGTCTTGATAAGGTTGATTTGATGCGCTAGATAAATCAATAATTGATAACCTTGAATGCCCTAAGGCTAAATTATTTTTCACGAAAAAACCAGAATAGTCTGGGCCTCTTGATTTAATTTTATTTAAAAGTAAATCAAAATTATTTATCTTATAATTTTTATCAAAAAAATATTCGCCTACAATTCCACACATTGTATAATTATAGCAATTTTATATAAAAAGACTTAGATGAAATCTAAATTATTAAAAAATAAAATCATTAAATGGAGCAAAGAACTTGGTTTTGATGGCGTTGGTTTTACAGATATAGACCTAAAAGAAGATGAAACACATTTAATAAATTGGCTAGAGAACAAATTCCATGGCGAAATGCATTTTATGGAAAAACATGGAACTAAAAGATCTCATCCAGAGCAATTAATGCCAGGCACAGTCAAGGTTATCTCCTTCAGAATGAATTATTTAAATAAAAATACTTTCGACTCAAAAAAAGTTCTAAAGAATAGAAATTTAGCATTCGTGTCGAGATATGCCTTAGGCAAAGATTATCACAATGAAATGAGAAACCGTCTTCATTTGATTGCAAAAAAAATAAATAATGAAATAGATAATTTTAAATATAGAGCATTTGTAGATTCTGCGCCGGTCCTAGAGAAAGCTATAGCACAAAAGGCAGGGTTGGGCTGGATAGGAAAAAACACATTGCTAATTAATAAAGATAGTGGATCATATTTTTTTCTTGGAGAAATTTATACAAATATTGATTTTGAAATTGACTCTAAAGAAAAAAATTATTGTGGAGATTGTAATGAATGTATAAACATATGCCCAACAAAAGCAATAATTGCTCCAAATGTTTTAGATGCAAAAAAATGTATCGCGTATTTAACAATTGAATTTAAGGGATCTATACCTATTCAATATAGAGAAAGCATCGGTAATAGAATTTTTGGCTGTGATGATTGTCAAATAGTATGCCCTTGGAATAGATTTAGCAAAGAAACAAAAATTCAAGAATTTAGTCATAAAAACAAACTTGACTCTTCTTCTTTATTAAGTTTGTTTAAATGGACAGAAGAAGAATTTAAAATTAATACTCAAAATACACCTATTAATAGAATATCTTACTTTCAGTGGCTAAGAAATATTATTATCGGCTTAGGCAATTCTGAAAAAAACACAAAAGTTGTAAAAGTTTTAGAAGAAAAAAAATTAAAAATAAATAATCCAATTCTTGAAGAGCATTTAAATTGGGCTATAAAAAAACAAAATACTAATCTAAATACCTTCTGATTAGTAAATTTTTTACCTTTTTTTTGTTTTTTTTAGCATTTCTAATATCTTTATAGATGTCATTTGCTTTAACCTTACCAATCTCTACAGCCCATTGATCAAATGAATTTACATTTGTAAGCAAACCTAATACAAATGTTTTATGCTCATAGTATGATATGAGCTCTCCTAAAGATTCTGGATTTAATTTATTTAATAAAAAAACATTATTTGGTTTTTTTCCTTTTAACTCCAAATTTTTTATAACAAGTTCTTCGACAAGACCTGATTTTGAAAAATTTTTATTATATAGATTTCTTGCTTCCACTGCGTTAAAGCCATCAAATAAAATATCTATATGGCTTAAGAAATTAGAAAATAATTTGTCGTGATTATCTTGATTCTTTGAATCAGATTTACAAGATATTATAAAATCAGCTGGAATAATTGTATTGCCCTGGTGTAATAATTGGAAAAAAGAGTGTTGCGCGCAATTACCAGTTGCCCCCCAGACAATATTTCCACTAATATTTGTAAATTTTTTTCCATTTTTATCAATAGACTTTCCATTACTTTCCATTTCCAACTGTTGTATATGATCATGAAAAAATCTTAACCTATGATTATATGGGAGAATTAAGTGGCTTTGTGCATTAAAGAATTTTGTGTAATAGAACGAGAGTAAACCCATTATAACTGGAATATTTTTTTCATATTTACAATTATAAAAATGCGAATCACCCTTATATGCTCCTTTTAAGAATTTTAGAAAGTTATCGTAACCAATTGTAATTATTAGTCCAATACTAACTCCAGTCCATATAGAGAAACGACCGCCAATCCAGTCCCACAGAGCTATAATATTTTTTTCTTTTATACCCAGACTTTTTGCCGCATCTACATTTTCTGTTACGGCTACAAAATTACTCATAATATTTTTATTTATTGTTATGCCGGATAACCATTTTTTTATTTGTTTAACATTTTCAATGGTCTCACTAGTTCTAAAGCTTTTTGAAACGACTATAAAAAGTGTTTTTTGCGGATCCAAATTTTTTAAAATATCTACAGATTCAGTCGAGTCTAGATTAGAGATAAAGTGCAAATTTATATTTGCTTTGCTATAATTTTTTAATGCTTCATAAACCATATTTATTCCAAAATATGATCCACCAGTACCAATTGAAACTACATCTGTGAATTTTTTTTGACTAAATGATTTTATTTCACCTTTATTGACACCATTAGAAATATTCTTTAACTGAGTTTTATGAAATTTAATACTTTTAATAATTTCTTTATCTAGAGAGAAAAATGTATTTCGCATTGCAGGATGCAATACTCTTCTCTGCTCTGAATTATTAAAATAATCTCCTGAACACATTTTTTTAAATTGTGCTTTAATATCAATAATTGAAGCAAGATTTGTCAGGTTTTTTAAAGTTTTGTCATCTATAACATTTCTGGAAAAATCAAATAATAGATTATCTGTTGATATGTATCTTTCTGTTTTTTTATTTTTACTATTTGAAGAAAATATTTTTTTACATCTAATAGAATCTTTCTTAATATTTTTTATTTGTGATAAGAAAATTTTATTCATTTTTCTTAAAAAAATTTAAACTAATTGCATTGCTATGCTATCTGTTTTTTTAATAATTTTATTATTGGAGTCTAAATATATCAATATTGGTTCATATTTCTTAACCTGATTTTGCGGAACATTAATATATGAGCAAATTACCAACTTATCACCTGGATTTGCTTTATGCGCAGCTGCACCATTTACAGAAATTATGCCGCTGCCAGGTTGTGCCAGGATCGTATATGTCGAAAATCTCTCACCATTTGTAATATTATAAATATCAATCTTTTCATACTCATTGATAGAAGCTTGTGCCAATATATCTGAATCAATAGCACATGATCCATCATAATCCAGCTCTGAGTGCGTCACAATTGCTCCGTGCAATTTAGATTTTAAAAATGTTAAATCCATATTAAGCTATATCCTATAAAAAAATTAACTTTTAGAGTTAAAAGATCTTATAATTAAATTATCAATAAGTCTAATATTCCCTACATAACAAGATATTAATGCTATTAAATCATTATCATATGATTGCTGCAATGTTTTTAAATCTCTTATAGCGAAATACTCAAGTTTTATCGGAGATTTAGAGAAAAAAATATCAATTTCTTGATAAATTTTCTCAATAGGAAAATTTTCTTTTAATAGCTCTTTTGATAAATGTAACGCTTTGTAGATATCGCAAGCTAATTCTTTCTGTTTTTTTGTTAAATGATTATTTCTTGAACTTAATGCAAGGCCATCAGTGTTTCTAATTGTTGGTGATGAAATTAAGCGAATATCATATTTCATTATTCTTATTAGCTCAGCAATAATAATTAATTGCTGATAATCTTTTTCTCCTAAAACTATCATTTCAGGTTTAATAATTTGAAAAAATCTATAGATAATATCCATTACAGCATAAAAATGGCCAGGTCTATATTTTCCACATAAATCCGATGTAAGTGTTTTTGGTTCAAATTTACTACTTAATGACGAAGTATACTTTTCTATATCTGACTTTTTTGGAATAAGAACGTATTCAACATCACAGCTTTCTAATATTTTAATGTCATCTTCTATAGTTCTGGGGTAATTATCAAAATCTTTTTTGTTATTAAATTGCCCCTCATTTATATATATAGATACGCAAGTATTTTTCTTATATTTTTTACCAGCATTTATAAGTGACAAATGCCCTTCATGTAAATTTCCCATTGTTGGCACAAAAGATTGAACCCTTATATTTGCATTAATAAAATCTTGTAATGAATAGAATATTTTCATAAATTATTTACGATTAATACCTTTTACATAATTGTAAAAATTTCTGATTGCTTCAGGTATATTATTTCCATTTGCTAAATAATTTTTTGAAAACTTAGGAGGATTTTTTGATACACCAATTAAATCGTAAAGAACTTGGACCTGGCCATCACAGCCCTCACCAGAGCCTATTCCAATTACTGGAGTAATTAAGGATCTTGTAATAGTGTTTGCTAAATCTGAATCGACGCATTCAAGCAAAATTATATCAACACCAATGGATTCCAGAAGTTTTGCTTGTTTTAATAATTTCTCTTTTTCTTTTTTATCCTTACCATAAATTCTTATATCTTCTTCATTTTTACTTTTCTGAGGAAGGTATCCAATGTGGGCGCAAATAGGAATTTTTGCATTAACAAAACCTTTAATCACTTCAAAGTGTTTATCTTGATATTCTACTTTTACAATATCTACTTCTTGTTCCAAAAGCTTTTTTGCATTCAATGTAGCAATATCGATATTATCATAAGAATTTATTGGCATATCCGCCATTAAAATGAAATTTTCTTTATAAGTTGATACGCACTTTGAATGATATAAAATCTCATCCATTGTAACAGAATGAGTATTTTCTTTCCCTTTTATAACCATTCCCAAGGAATCACCAACTAAGACTATATCTATTTTTGAATCATTCAAAATTTTACTAAAAGAAGAGTCATAGCAAGTTAAGCAAGTAATTTGCTCTTTTCTTTTCTTAAAATTTTGCAGTTTATTTTTTAAATTACTCATTGATTATGCTAGCTAAAGGATTAAAATAATGTTTACCCTTATCCACAGAATAAATTTTATCTAACAGGTTACTATAATCTTTTTGATTATTAACAAAATCAATATCCTCAGCATTAACAATTAAAAGTGGTGAGCCGTTATATGTGCTAAAAAATTTTAAATATACAGAATTTAATTTCTCTAAATAATCTTTAGTAATGTACTTTTCAAAATCCCTGCCTCTTTTCTTTATTCTCTTTAAAAGTATATCTGCTGGTGCTTGCAGATAAATTAAAAGATCTGGTTTAGGAATATCAACTGTCATATATGAATAAAGCTGATCATATAAATCGTACTCTTCATTATTTAGTGTTACTTGCGCAAATAATCTATCCTTTTGAAGCATAAAGTCAGATACTCTTGCTGTTGCAAATATATCCCTTTGTTTAAATGCTTGTACTTGTCTTGTTCTGGTTAACAAAAAATAAAGCTGTGTTTGAAATGAAACCTGTCTTGAATTCTTATAAAATTTCGATAAAAACGGATTATCATCAACATTTTCTAAAACAAGTTCGGCATCCCATTCTAAAGCAAGCTTATTTGCTAAGCTTGTTTTCCCAACACCAATCGGCCCTTCAACAACAATATATTTAGAAGTTAATTCATTCATCATTTTTTATCAAATTAATATCATTATATAAGCAATTTTTCAGCAAATCTTTCGCATACCCTTGTTCTGGTATAAAAACATTAGGGTTAATATCAATCAATGGCTTCAAAACAAATGCTCTTTCCGAAGCATTTTTATGAGGTATAGTTAAAGATCCTGACTTATATAATAAATCTCCATATAAAATAATATCTAAATCAATAATTCTTTCAAACCATCTTATTGAGCTTTTTTTCCTACCCATTGATACTTCGATATCTTTTAATAATAATAATATATCTTCTGCAGATTCACCACTTCTAAACATTACAGCACAATTTACATAATTATTTTGATTGCTTGGTCCCATTGGAGGACTTTCATAGAAATTTGAAATCTTGATGTCATTAAACTTATCAAGTTTTGTAAGCGCTTCAATAGCATTGCTTACTTGCAATATTGGGTTATCTAAATTACTCCCAATTCCTATGTAAAGTTCTTTAACGTTGTTTTCTATTTTTTTGCCCCATAGGTTTTTCCGCGTCTATTAGATTTTGTACTTTTTACGTTTTTTTGAATCTCATTCCACTTATCGGCATAATATTTTAGATCATTGTTTATTAACGAACGTAAATAAAAAAAATCAAATGCTGCCCTAAACTTTTCTATATTCGTAACGTATTGAATATTTCTACTACTTAAATTTAAAAAACTACTTTGTAAAGACCAAATAGTAAAAATTGTTGATTGAAAAAATTCTGGAATCGCAATATATTTAGCTTGTTTATCCATTACGCTTCTAAAAATAAAGTCTACATCTCTTGTTTTTTTATTATTATATTGTTCCTGCATTTCCTGAAAAAAAGGCCATAAAAAAACTGCATATATAAATGAAGGGTTTACGTGAAGTTCATCTCTTATTCTATTATCAGTATTAGTTAATGCGGCAATAAAAAAATCATTATAATTTGCCTGGTTTTTAATAATTTTATCTGTATATGGAAATAAATTTTTAAAGATTTTATATTTAATTAATTTTTTATAACTCACTACTGCGCTTCCTGAATGCATAATTTTTAATATTTCATCAAATAATCTAAATGGAGAAACATTATTAATTAAATGAGACATTTTTTTAATTGATTCTTTAGAGTCACCTTTCAATTCTAAATCTAACTTAGATTCAAATCTTATAGCTCTAAGCATTCTAACTGGATCTTCTTGATAACTTATTGACGGTTTTTTTATAAGTCTCAGTTGTCTTTTTTTTATATCATTTAAACCCCCAACATAGTCATGTAGAATTTCTGTATCTAAATCTAGATATAAAGAATTGATAGTAAAATCTCTTCTATAAGCGTCTTGGCTTATAGTTCCATAGACATTATCTCTTTTTATCATCCCGTGTTGTTTTTTAAATCTTTTTTCATTATTTTTTTTACTAATATCAGATCTAAAAGTCGTTACCTCAAAAAATTTTTTCTCATCAGTGTAAACGTGAACAATTTTAAATCTTTTACCTATAATTCTTGCGTTAGGGAAAAGTCTACAAATTTCGGCTGGACTAGCATCAGTTGCGATGTCAAAATCTTTTGGTTTTTTTTGTAAAAGCAAATCTCTAATACATCCACCAACTAAAAATGCTTGATATCCATTATTAATAAGTGTGCTTGAGATTTTGACAACATTTAAGTCAACATCTTTTTTTTTGATCCCGTGATCTTCTTTTGAATATTGTTCTAGGCTTTTTTTCATAAGTATTTTGATATAAATAAAACATAATATATCAAATACATAGACTTATCACTTTGTTATGCAAAATCTTTTGTTAATTCATTCTTGATGCTATCAGTGATTATCAGGGAGGCATTATATTCAGAGTGATTTACGCCAATTGACATAGGGCTACCTTTTTTTAGCTCTTCGATCATATTTTTTTCAAATTCCCAGCGAAGAAAATGAACAGCAGATGTTTTTGTATCATCTTCTCTTTCAAGGTCTTCGTCTGCGAAAGGATAGACTGGACTATTATTTCCAATTTTAATCCATATTTTCTTTTCTACGCCTTTTAATATTTTTAATTTTTCTCTTCTCTCTGTAACATTTGAATATTCTATTAGCATAGTCGCTTTAAGATTATTCC
>CACEJE010000017.1 GCA_902559815.1 uncultured Thiothrix sp. | reverse complement strand
CTCTACAAAATAAAACGCTAGCATTAATTTTTGATAAATCTTCAACTAGAACGAGAGTTTCTTTTGAAGTTGGTATGACTCATTTTGGAGGGAATACTTTATTTTTATCACCCAGAGATACTCAACTAGGGAGAGGCGAACCTATTGAAGATACTGCAAAAGTAATATCAAGCATGGTAGATTGTGTCGTTATAAGAACTCATAAGCATGATGATGTCTTAAAATTTTGTTCACAATCTAGCGTTCCTGTAATTAATGGTTTAACCGATTTAGTTCACCCGTGTCAATTACTTGCAGATGTAATGACATATATAGAAATAAAAGGTGATATTACAGGAAAAAATGTTGCTTGGATTGGAGATGCAAATAATATGTGTAATTCTTATATCAATGCATCAAAACAATTCGATTTTAATTTATCTATCGCAACACCAAAAAACTTTACCCCAGCTCTTTATAAAAAAGATGATGATATTCTTTTAACAAACGATCCTATGATAGCTGCAAAAAATGCAGACTTAATCGTAACAGACGTTTGGGCAAGTATGGGGCAGGAAAGTGAAGAAGAAGAAAGAAAGAAAATTTTTAAACCTCTCCAAGTAAATAAAAAAATTATGGATATTGCCAATAAAGATGTGATTTTTATGCATTGTCTACCCGCGCACAGAGGAGAAGAAGTAACTTCTGATATTTTAGATAGTAAAGCTAGCGTTGTGTGGCAAGAGGCCGAAAATAGATTGCACGCCCAAAAAGCATTGCTTGAATATTTGCTAGTAAGATAATTAAAAACTATTCTTCTATTTCTGATCTAACTTGTTCAATTGATGTATGTCTAACATCTTTACCTTTAATTAAATAAATTGTATGTTGCGCTATATTTTTTGCGTGATCACCAATTCTCTCAATACTTTTTGCGCAAGTAGATATATCAATAAAATTTTTTACAATTTTATTTTCTTCAATTTTTACAATATACGATATTAATTGACGCATACAAGCCTCATACTCGACATCAACTTTCTTATCCTCAGTAATCACCTCAAACGCATCTTCAACCGATCTTCTTGCGTATGCATCTATTGCCTTATTTAAAGCTAAAGAAGTACTATTGCCTAAATGCTCTAAACTCTTTAAAAAACTTGTATCGATATTATCGTAATTTAATTTTAAGGATAATCTTGCTATTTTTTCTGCCTCATCCCCTACTCTTTCTAGATCGGTAATAATTCTTAAAATTACTACAATAGTTCTTAAATCTTTTGCAACTGGTGTTTGAAGAGCAAGAAGTGTATTGCATTTTTCATCTATTTCAATTTCAAATTTATTGGTCATGAAATCATGCGTTGCAACATTATGCGATAATTCAGACTCGCCTTTTATTAAACCAGTTAATGCATTTGCATATGATGCTTCAACAACACCAGCCATTTCAAGTGTTAAAGACTGAACCTCCGATATGGAGTCTCCCATCGATGCTGATATATGTCCTGTATTTGATTGATTATTGTCCATATTCTCTTAAAATAACTGAGCAAGTAAAGCTGTAATTTAATTAAATTGTAACAATCTAATGTTAAATTAATATTACACTTTAATGTTAAAAAATCAAATTTGAGAAAATAATAATATAATGAATTTGTCAATAATGTTTTTTATTATAGCTCTTTTAGGAGTTTCTGGATATTTTGCAGGACTTAGAAAATCTCTTATTATTAGAGAGAAAAACACGCTTCACTCAACTCCAATATATCATGGTGTATTGCTGGCCGTTAACTCATCACTAGCATCAATTCTTACATTAGTAGTATGGTTAATTATAGAAAAAAATATATTTTATGAATTAAAGTTTTTCAGAGAGTATCTTTACTTCTTAACATTTATTGTTTTTTCATTTACTGCAACTTTAACATATAATAAAATAAAACATGAGTTTAAAGCGAGAGATAATCTAGAGAAAATAATTAAATTATTTTTATTAAGCTGTTCTTCTCTAGCTATTTTAGTAACAATTGGTATATTCTTATCTGTAATTTTTGAATCGCAGAAATTTTTTAATACAATTCCAATAATTGATTTCTTATTTGGCACTCATTGGAGTCCGCAAATGCCTATTAGAGAAGATCAGGTTGGTTCTTCTGGAGCTTTTGGTGCAGTTCCACTATTTACCGGAACTTTTTTAATTGCTTTTATAGCTATGTGTATTGCCGGGCCTATAGGTCTTATGTCTGCGATTTATTTATCAGAATATGCAACAAAAAATGTAAGAAACTTTATAAAGCCTCTAACTGAAATTCTTGCAGGAATCCCAACTGTTGTTTATGGTTTTTTCGCAGTTATTGTTGTTGCGCCGTTTATTAGAAATACAGGAGAGCAACTTGGTATTTCTATAGCATCAGAAAGTGCATTAGCAGCTGGATTAGTAATGGGCATTATGATAATACCTTTTGTTTCATCTATATCTGATGATGTGATAAATGCAGTTCCTCGAAACCTCAAAGATGGTTCTCTTGGAATTGGAGCAACAAAATCAGAAACAATAATTAAAGTTATAATACCCGCAGCACTTCCAGGAATCATTGGTGGTTTATTATTAGCTGTATCTAGAGCTATTGGAGAAACAATGATAGTTGTAATGGCAGCAGGAATGTCAGCAAATCTAACTGCAAATCCATTCGAAGCTGTAACCACTGTAACAGTACAAATTGTAATCTTATTAGTTGGGGATCAAGAATTTGATAGTCCTAAAACTCTTGCAGCTTTTGCTCTTGGTTTAGTATTATTTTTTATAACGCTAATTTTAAATTACATCGCATTACATATAGTAAGGAAATACAGAGAACAGTATGAATAATCTAAAATCAAGACAAGCAAAAGAAAAAAGATTTCAGCTATATGGTATATTTTCAATTCTGATTGCATTATCCCTACTTATAATCCTTTTTGTAAGTATAGTTTCTCAAGGGTACACGGCTTTTAAAGAAACAAGAATACAGTTACCAATAAATTTTAATGAAGAAATACTTGATCCTAATAATACAAAAGATTGGAATATTGTTAAGAAAGCTAATTTTAATAAATTAGTTAAAAATGCTGTTGACGAAATTATTCCTGGTGTCGAGGGTAGAGGAAATAAAAGGAAGCTTTACAAATTAATCAGTAGTTCAGCCGAATATAAATTAAGAGATCTAGTAGAAGAAAATATTGAAATCATAGGAACAAAAGAAAAAATCTGGGTTTTAGCAGATGATGATGTTGATATGTTAATAAAAGGTCATATAAAAAGAGATTTACCTGAAAGTGAAAGAAGGATTGATAATCAGGAATTACAATGGATAGCGATCTTAGAGTCAAAAAAAATTATTAAAAAATTTTTTAATAAAACATTATTTACCAAAGGTGATTCAGCAGAGTCTGAGCAATCGGGTATACTTGGTGCTCTAATCGGATCACTATTTGCTTTAACTATAACATTAGTATTATCTTTTCCAATAGGTATAGCAACAGCTGTTTATTTAGAGGAATTTGCACCAAAAAATAATAAATTTATTGATTTTGTTGAAGTTAATATTAATAATTTGGCTGCAATTCCATCAATTATTTTTGGACTACTTGGTCTGGCAATTTTTTTAAATTTCTTTGGTATGCCAAGATCTGCGCCTCTTGTTGGTGGTTTGGTGCTTTCCTTAATGACTTTACCTACAATAATTATTTCAAGTAGAGCAGCGCTTAAATCAGTCCCTCCATCTATAAAGGAGGGAGCTCTAGGACTCGGAGCATCAAATGTACAGGCAGTTTTTCAGCACGTAGTTCCTGTTGCTCTTCCTGGAATGTTTACAGGTACAATAATAGGCATGGCTCAAGCATTGGGAGAAAGCGCGCCTTTATTAATTATTGGTATGGTTGCATTTATTGTTGATATTCCTCAAACAATGACTGATCCTGCAACCGCTCTTCCTATACAAATTTATTTATGGGCAGACACACCTGAGAGAGGTTTTGTTGAAAGAACCTCAGCAGCTATTATGGTTTTGTTAGTATTTCTTGTTTTTATGAATAGTTTAGCTGTATATCTCAGAAAAAAATACGAAAAAGATATAAATTAAATACTTGAGAATTGATAATATGTATAATGAAAATCTAATAACTGAAGAAAATATTGAAATGATAAATGAAAATTTCATAGAAGACGAACAATTAAAAATTGATATTTCAGAAACTGTTGGAGATATTCATGTTGAGGATCCTAGAATAATAGCAAAAAACGTTAATGTTTTTTACGGTGAAAAAATTGCAATTAATAACGTAAGTATCGATATTGGAAAAAATGAAGTCTTAGCAATGATTGGTCCTTCTGGTTGCGGCAAATCAACATTCTTAAGGTGTCTTAATAGAATGAACGACACAATTGAGTCTTGTAAAGTACAAGGTGAAATATATCTTGATAATAAAAATATATTAGAAAAAAAAACAGATGTAGTTCCATTAAGGGCTAGAGTTGGTATGGTCTTTCAAAAGCCTAATCCTTTTCCAAAATCTATTTATGATAATGTTGCATATGGCCCAAAAATCCATGGTTTGGCAAAAAATAAAACAGAACTTGATGAAATAGTTTTCAATAGTCTAGAAAGGGCTGGATTACTAGCTGAAGTAAAAGATAGATTAAACTCTCCTGGCACAAGTCTTTCGGGCGGACAACAGCAGAGGTTATGTATTGCAAGAACAATTGCGGTTAGTCCTGAAGTTATTCTTATGGATGAGCCTTGCTCTGCTCTTGATCCTATTGCTACAGCAAAAGTAGAACAATTAATATATGAGTTAAAAGAAAATTTTACAATTGTTATTGTCACACACGCTATGCAGCAGGCAGCAAGAGTGTCACAAAGAACAGCTTATTTTCATCTTGGCAATCTTGTAGAGGTTGGCGCAACTGAAAAAATTTTTACAACGCCTCAGCATAAACTTACCGAATCATACATCACTGGAAGATTTGGTTGATTCCATAGTTAATAGTGATCTTGGGAATTTACAAGAAAAAGTGCTTCCCTGTCCAAGGGTGCTTGTTATTTCTAGACTACCACCGTGTCTATTCATAATATGTTTAACTATAGATAAGCCTAATCCAGTACCACCCTCCTCTCTAGACCTACTCTTATCTATTCTATAAAACCTTTCAGTTAGCCTAGTGATTGATTCTTCTGGTATGCCTGCACCGTAATCCTGAAAAGCTACAACTATTTCTTTATTCTCATTAATGAAACAATTAATTTCAATTTTTACCTCTTCTCCAGCATATGCAATAGCATTGGTTAATAAATTCAAAAAGGCACTATATATTTCCTCATATGAGCACCTAATATAAATATCTTTATGCTTTATAATTTTTACATCATTTTTATTCTTTTTTATTTCTAGATTACACGCTTTTACTAATTCGCTAATAATAGAATTTAAATTTACAGTTGAAAAACTTTTTTCAGGAATGCTTGAAGTTTGTAATTTAGTTAATTTTAATAAATCACTTATTAAAGAATCCATTCTTTTGGACTGTTTGAACATTTCTTCTATAATATTATCATCAACATATCCATCATCAGAAAAACTTAGCATTTCAAGGTAACCAATTATAACTGTAAGGGGAGTTTTTAATTCGTGAGACACATTTGCAATAAAGTCACTTCTCATTTTATCTAATTGATCAGATTCCGAAACATCCCTGAAGGTTATTAAAAATCTATCCTCTCCATAAGGTACAATAAAAGACTGGAGAGTAATTGAGTAATTTAATGGAGATAAAAAATTTACGTATGACTTTTTATTACTACTTTTTATAAATTTATTAAAATCTGGATTTCTAATTAAATGTAATATTGGTTTACCGATATCACTCTCTTTCAAAGATAACATTTTTAAGCAAGTACCGTTGAACCATTCTGTTACATAGTTCTTGTCAACAACGGCAACAGCGTCAGGCATTGACTCACTCAACTCTTTAAATCTTTTTTCTAATTCACTAAATTTATTTTTAATTAACAAAAATGTGTCATATTCATTTTTAATTTCTTTTGCCACATATTGATACTTTTCTGGATAATTTATTAACTTGTTTTTCTTAAAATTAAATATCCATTTTTCAAAACTATATAAACTATAAATAATATAAAGTATATAAAAAAACAAATAAATTATTAGTCCTAAAATTAAAAAATCTAATAAATAACCAATAATGGCTATTAGAAAAAAAAATATAATAAAATTAAATAAATGATAAAAAGATGAAAAGTTCTTTATTTTGCTTTTTTCATACATACTGTTAATTATATATAAAAAAAGTATGTTGATAAATTTTTTTCTTTAGGGTTCAAAAGCTCTTATTATGAAAATCTATAGCCAGCGCCTCGTACAGTTTGAATATACTTTGCGGATTCAGGCTTAAGAGAGTGCCTAAGTCTCAAGATATGAACATCTACGGTTCTTTCCTCAACAAATACATTTCTTCCCCATACTAAATCCAATAATTGAGATCTACTATATACTCTTTCAGGATGGGTTATAAAAAAATGTAACAGTTTAAATTCTGTTGGACCTAACTCAATATAATTATTGCCATCCATAACTTTATGAGTTGATGGGTCTAAAGTAATTTGGCCATAATTAACACTTTGCATACCAGCTTGTGGAGCAACTCTTCTTAATATAGCTTTAATTCGTGCAACAAGCTCTTTTGGGGAGAAAGGTTTTGTTATGTAATCATCTGCACCTGATTCTAAACCAAGTACTTTATCGGATTCTTCAGATTTTGCTGTGAGCATTATAATGGGTATATCTTTTGTCTCTTTAGATGATCTTAATATGCGAGATATATCAATACCAGCTTTACCTGGAAGCATCCAATCTAATAAAATAAGGTCTATATTTTGTTTTTTTATGACATCAAAAGCTTCTTCACTATTAATTGCTTCAAATGTATCAAAACCGCTATTCTTCAGAGTAAAACTTAGCATTTCTCTAACTGCGTTTTCATCCTCTACAATTAATATTTTCGCTGCCATTATTTATTAGCCTTTTTTAATTAACTCCTTTAGTATCTTATTAAAGCACAAATGTATTAAAAAAATATTAAAAAATTACATAAATATTAAATAAAAGGGGGTAATGATGGAAGCTTTAACAAACATATTTTCGACTCTTGGAGGAATAGCCTGGGGACCTTATATGCTTGCTTTTATTTGTATTACAGGCTTATACCTAACTATTGGTTTAAAGTTTATGCCAATTATAAAATTGCCTTATGCGATAAAATTACTTAAAAAGAAATCAAATGATAAAGATAAAGGAGAAATTTCTCCTAGATCAGCACTTTTTACCGCAATGTCAGCAACAGTTGGTACTGGGAATATTGCAGGGGTAGCTACAGCAATAGCTCTTGGGGGCCCAGGTGCTATTTTTTGGATGTGGGTAATGGGATTTGTTGGGATGGCTACCAAGTATGGAGAAGCTGTTCTTGCTGTTGAGTATCGTGAAACTGATTCAAATGGTTCTTACGTAGGCGGCCCGATGTATTATATAAAAAATGGTCTCGGCGAAAAATGGAAATGGTTAGGCTTTTTATTTGCTCTTTTTGGAACTATCGCTGCTTTTGGTATTGGCAACATGGTTCAATCAAATACTGTTGCTAATCAACTTCAAAATACATTAAATATAGATCCTTTAATATCTGGGATAGTTATTTCGGTAATAGCAGGCTTAGTTATTATTGGCGGCGTAAAAAGAATAAGTTATTTTGCATCAGCTCTTGTACCTTTTATGGCTATAATATATATAATTTCTGCTTTATTCATTGTAATAGCAAATATAAATTTAGTGCCAAATGCTTTTAATATAATTATTCATAGTGCTTTTAATGGAACTGCTGCTACTGGAGGTTTCGCAGGTGCAACAATTTTAATGGCTATTAGGTTTGGTATAGCTAGAGGTGTTTTTTCAAACGAAGCTGGGCTAGGTAGTGCTCCAATTGCTCACGCTGCTGCAAAAACAAATAGCCCCGTAAGGCAAGGTACAATTGCAATGCTTGGGACTTTCTTTGACACAATTATAATTTGCACCTTAACTGCCTTAGTTATTGTTATGAGTGGTGCTTGGCAAACTGGTGATAATGGCGCCGTATTAACTTCTAATGCATTTTTATTTGGCTTACCTAATTTTGGTGAAAAAATAATAACAATTTGTTTGATGCTTTTTGCTTTTACAACTATTATCGGATGGAGTTATTACGGTGAGAGATGCTCAGCGTACATATTTGGAACAAAAGCGATTAAACCATACAGGGTAGCGTGGTTATTATCAATAATACTAGGGGCATATGCTCTAAATTTAGGTGGCTCACAAGCTGAAAGTATTAATTTAATTTGGTTGATAGCAGATGTTATGAATGGTTTTATGGCAATACCAAATTTAATTGCATTAGTACTTCTTAGCCCAGTTATATTTAAATTATCAAAAGCATATTTCTCAAGGGATTAAAGTGAATACTTCTGCTTTGAAAAAAATTGCAGCTAAGAATGCAAGGATCGCAATATTAGAAGATCTTGGCTCAGGTGACATCACCACAAAAACCTTAGGAAAAGCAAAATACAAGATAAAAAAAGCTGTTATTAAATCAAATGAAAATGGGATATTGTGCGGCCAATATTGGTTTGATAATTGCTTTAAACATGTTCAAAAAAAATATGGGGGAACGCTTAAGATAATTTGGGCTAAAAAAGATAAAGAAAAAATAAAAAAAGGTCAAAAAATATGTGAAGTAATTGCTCCATTACAAACAATTTTAATAGCTGAAAGAAGTTCTTTAAATTTTATTCAAGTACTAAGCGGAATATCTACTAAAACTAGCTCTTATATAAATAAACTAAACAACAATAAAATTAAAATTTTAGATACAAGAAAAACAATTCCCGGGATACGTGCCGCACAGAAGTATGCAGTTTTATGCGGTGGTGGAAACAACCATAGATTTGGACTGTATGATCAAATTTTGATAAAAGAAAATCATATTACTGAAAATATTAATAATATGAATATTTTTTTAGAAAACATTAACAAAAAAATCAATTTTAAAAAAATTTCAATTGAAGTAGAGACATTAAAAGAGTTAAAGCTTGTTCAAGATTATAACCCAAAAAATATATTATTGGATAATTTTACAATTACACAAATAAAAAAAGCTTGTGAGATGATAGATAGAAATAAAACAACAATTGAAATATCTGGAAATATAAATATTAAAAATATTAATAAATATGCAAAACTAGATATAGATTATATCTCTATTGGTGATTTAACAAAAAATATAGACTCTCTTGATTTTTCTATGTTGGTAAATAAAGTATAGCGCTCTTGACATTAGAATTATATAAATTAGACTTATTATTGCCGGAACAAACAAATTATTGTACTAACGTAGGCACAATTTAACTCATGGTAATATTTATGCTGCGTTTAAAGTTTGTTTTATTGATATATATCTTTTGTTACATGTCCGTAGCATTTTCTAAGGAAATGCCATTAATTTATATATCGCCAAATCCAAATCAATTAAATATTGATCTGCATGCAGGATCATATGAATCAATAAAATTAGGCAGTCAAAGTATTACATTTTCTCTTAGTGATATTTTGGCCAAATATTCAAATTTATCACTTAGTCAATCAGGCGGTATTGCAAGTCAAAACCAATTAAGGATTAGGGGTGGTGAGGCAAATCATGTATTAGTGTTGATTGACGGAATTGAAGTTAATGATCCAGCCTCTGGATCTGAGTACGATTTTGGTCAATTATTTTTACATAATATTTATAATATTGATATATTAAGAGGAGCATATAGTAATGTTCACGGTCCTGATGCAGTGAGTGGTGTAATTAATATAAAGACTAAAAACACTAATGCATATAACCTGACATTAGGAAGTAATAATACAAATATTACAAATTATTCAATAGCAAAACAAACTAAAAATTTCCAATATGGTATTGATATAAATTCATTAGAATCAAGTGGTACAGATGATAGCAATACATCTGGTGGACCTAATAGATTTGAAAGTGAAAATATTAGAATTAATATAAAATCTATAAATCATAACTTTACCCTACTATATTTTGATAACTATAGGCAAAATGATAGAGATGCATATGGAAATTTAAGCGATAATGAACTAGCAACAACTGATATAAACCAGCTTTACTCAAAATATTCATTTAAAAAAAGTGTGTCAGAAAATTTTTATATAAAAAATGAATTTCAATACTCAACAAATAAAAACCTAGATTTTTCTCCAGCTAACGGGGTTTGGGAAACTTTAACACAAGCTGAAAAATTTAAATTAAATACTTACGCATCAATAGATATAAAAAAAATTTTTAATACAAAAAATACTCCGCAAATAAACTTAGGTTTTGAATATGAAAAAATCAATTTTACACAGTTAGTAAAAGATAAAACTTACGGAAATGGTGATCAAATACAGGATGAATATGGGACATCTTTTAGTTCTGAAATTATATATCCTATAAATAACTTTCAATTTGAACTTAGTATTAGAAGGACAATTAATCAAAGATTCTCTAATCAAAATACGCATCGAGTCGGTATTTCATATAAAAATAATCGTAATAAAGTATTTATTAACCATTCTTCAGCTTTCAAAAACCCTACATTTACTGAAAGATATGGATATTACCCAGGTACTTTTGTAGGTAACCAAGATTTAAAGCCAGAGAACATTAATCAACTTGAAATGGGTTTTTCTTTAAATCTTAATAAAAGGTTTAGTATTAATCAAACATATTATAATTCTAAATTAAAGAATGAAATTAATGGATATACTAATGATAGTAATGGTAATAAAACTGCCTTAAATAATAATACAAATAGTTACAGAAGAGGATTAGAGACAAAATTTCAGTATAATATTAGTAAAAAAAATTCAATAACCTTCTCTCATGACTATGTTAAAGCCACAGAATATAATTCAACTCAAAAGAAACAGTTAAGTGAAGTTAGAAGACCAAATAATTTATTTAATATACACTACCAAGGAAAAATTTTTTCTAATATTTTTCTAGACGGCAACATATTTTATTCTACAAAAATAAAAGATACTGATTTTAGCTCTTGGCCATATAAAACAGTATATTTAAAATCCTACTATTTAGCTAATGCAACTCTTAGCTATCAATACAAAAACAAACAAATATCCTTAATTTTTAAAAATATATTTAATAGAGAGTATGAAAGTGTTAATGGATACAATAAACCAGGATTAGAATTTCTAATAAACTATAAAAGTACTTTTTAAAAAGTATTTATTTTGCTGGTATTTTAAATATAATTTTGTCAGCAGAATCATCTATTTCTAAAAATTGAATATTCTCAGGTTTGATTATTATTTGATGATTATTATCAGTTAATGAAATACTTACACTATTGTTATTATCAACTGATAATGTCCCAAGATTTTGATTATCCTTTCCTTTTAATAATATAGTTTTTACAGCAAGTGTATTAGCTGTAATTCTATAATCACCGAATAATCCTATCTTCATTGCTGAATTATATATAAGTGCAGCAGCCATAATTAAAATTACAAATTTTAACGTGCCTATCTGTTTTTCGAGCTTTTCTATTTTTCCTTCAATATCTTTCATGTTAATAAATTTGTTGCAATGCAGTTGGTAATTCAGATAAAGATTTAATAATATTTTTATTTCCTAAGTTATGATTAGTTTCATTTTTACTATTTAGCCAAATATAATTCATATTAGAGGATATTGCACCTAATATATCTTTTTCATAACTATCGCCAACATGAACTATTTCGGATGGATTGCATTTTGACTCTGTGATTGCTGCTAAAAAAATTTTCTTATCAGGTTTCATATAACCAACTTCAGAAGCTTTAATTTCAAAATCAAAATATTTTTTTATTCCAATTTCCTCAAGTGATGCATTTCCATTTGTGATTGTTCCTATAATATAGCTCTTTTTCAATGCCGATAATATATATTCGGCTTTATTAAATAACGTAACTTTATTTCGATAACGCATAAAATATTTATATGCATCCATTGGCATATTATCAGAAAAATTAAATAAATCCCTTATGCTGTCATAGGCCTTAATTCTTACTTTTGTTAAATCATGTTTTATCTCTGGGTTTTCAATAGCTGTTTGCCTCATAAGTTTTCTTAATTTTTCAATATTAAATTTTTCGGCAGCTTGCGGATAATTAGTCTCGAGCCATTCATAAAATTTAATTTCTGCCTTAATTATAACGGGCTTTATTTCCCATAGTGTGTCATCAAGGTCAAATGTAATACATTTAATCATAATGTAATTTAATCCATTAATATATTTTTTAATTCTTTATATTTATTATAAGTTTTTTCTACAATTTCATCTGGCAACACCGGCGCTGGCATAGTATCTTTCCAAGATATACTTTTCACATAATCTCTAATAAATTGCTTATCTAGACTTGGTGGGCTTACACCCTCTTGATAAAATTCTGATGGCCAGAATCTTGAAGAATCTGGTGTAAGTAGCTCATCCATTAAAATCAAATTATTATTTTCAGATAAGCCAAATTCAAATTTAGTATCAGCAATAATTATATTTTTTTCTTTTAAAAAATCTTCTGCCTCTTGGAATATTTTAAAACTTATATTTTTTATATTTTTGGATAAATCTTCTCCAATCAATTTCTCAATATCTTGATAGGATATATTAATATCATGTTCACCTATTTCTGCTTTTGAAGATGGTGTAAATATTGTATTTGATAATTTTGAAGCTATTTTAAGATTTTTAGGGAGTTCAATACCGCATATTGATCCTGTTGAAATATAATCAGAATAACCAGACCCAATTAAATATCTTCTTACTATTGACTCAATTGGTAGAGCTTTAAGTTTTTTCACTATTACTGATCTTCCCTCAATCTGATCAAATTCATCATCATTAATCTTTAAATCTTTAATATTTAAATTACTTAAATGATTTTCTGCTATATTGCTAAATCTTTTAAACCAAAAATTCGAAACTTCATTTAATATAATACCTTTCTCGGGAATTGGTGTTGGTAATATTACATCAAATACAGAAACTCTATCAGTTGAAATAATTAATATATTATCACTATCAACTCTATAAACATCTCTAACCTTGCCCTGGTATATTTTCTCAAGACTGGTTATTTTTGATGTATGTAATATGTTTTTCATGTAATTTTTAATGAATTTAAATTATCTGCATTATGTAGATAGCTTAGTAGTTATATATTATAATATCATATTAACAATTTGGAGTAATTTTATGGGTAATAAAAATCCAATTATTGGAATAATTATGGGTAGTGACAGTGATTGGCCAATTATGCAATTAACAAGCAAAACTCTAGATGAATTTGAGGTTCCGCATGAATGTCAAATTGTCTCAGCCCACAGAACACCTGATTGGATGTTTCAATATGCAGAAAATGCAAAAAAGAATGGCCTGAAATTTATTATTGCAGGAGCTGGTGGTTCGGCGCACCTTCCGGGCATGATTGCATCAAAAACAGATATACCAGTATTAGGAGTACCAATACCAACAAAAGAATTAAATGGTATAGATTCACTTTTATCAATAAACCAGATGCCAAAAGGTATTCCTGTAGCAACCTTTGCAATAGGCGAGCCAGGAGCAATAAATTCAGCATTGTTTGCAGTATCTATGTTAGCAAATGAAGATAAAGATATAGAAAAAAAGTTGTTAAATTTTAGAAAATCACAAACAGAAAAAGTAATTAAAGCAAAATTAAAATAAATTAATGTCAAAAAAAAATAAATTTATTGCCATGTTAGGTGGTGGACAGTTAGGATTAATGTTCACTATTAAAGCCCATCAGCTAGGAAAAAAAGTTTTAGTATTAGATCCTGATAAAAATTGCCCAGCAGGTAAGATTGCTGATAAATTTATAAATACAGATTATCTAGATATCAATGCATTGAATGAAATTAAAGAAAATTGTAATGTATGTACAACGGAATTTGAAAATATTCCATTTCGAACTCTGGAAATTTTGGAAAAAGATATAGAAGTATTTCCAAACTCTAAGTCATTGAAAGTATCACAAGATAGAATATTAGAAAAAAAATTTTTAAGAAAACTGAATCTACCCACAACTGAATATCATGAAATTAATTCAGAAAGGGATTTAGAGAAATTTAATATTAATGGAAATTGGCCTTATATTTTAAAAACCTCAACATTCGGATATGATGGAAAAGGTCAAAAGATAGTTAATAATTTTAGTGAATTAAAATTTTCTTATGAAAAACTTAATTCAGATAAATTCGTTTTAGAAAAAAAAGTTAATTTAAAAAAGGAAGTTTCTCAAGTTGCAGCTTGTTATAAAGAAAAAACTATTTTTTTACCTATTAGTGAAAATATTCATATAAATAATATTCTCCATAAATCAATAATTCCTGCAAATATAGATAATGACTCTGTTAAAAAAATTGAGTATATAACAAAAGAAATTGTTAACTCGTTAAACTATATTGGAATAATATGTGTGGAATTCTTTATTGATGATAATGATAATATTATGGTAAACGAAATTGCGCCAAGAACGCATAATAGCGGACATTATTCTATGGATGGTTGCGACATTTCTCAATTTGAGCACCAAGTACGAATTCTCACTAATATGGACCCAAAAAGATCCTCTGTATTATTGCCTTCTGTTATGATTAATCTCTTAGGAGATTTATGGAAAAATGGGCCACCAGATTTTTCATTTACTGAAAATGATAATATATTTTTACATTTATATAATAAAGATATACCAAAGCCAGGAAGAAAAATGGGCCATATAAATATATTGGATGCATCTTCTGAATTTGCAAATGAATTAGCAGATAAATTTTTTAAAGAATTGAATGAAAAATAAATATAAATCACTAAATATTTCCTATAAAAATAATAAATTTAATATTAAATTATTATCTAATAACTTTAGAGAATTAGAAGCCAAGGAAGTTCTAATAAAAGCAAAATATTCAAGCCTTAATTACAAAGATGCCCTATCTGTAACTGGCAAAACTAAGATTATTAGAAAAGAAAGTCTAACACCAGGCTTAGATTTTTCTGGAATAGTTATAGATAGTAATTCAAAAAATTTTAAAAAAGGTGATAAAGTTCTAGCTACCGGAGCTGGTCTGGGAGAAACAATTAATGGTGGGTTCTCTGAATTTATATACGCTCCAGACAATGTACTGATAAATATTCCTAAAAACTTAACATTTCAAAAATCTATGCAAATTGGTACAGCTGGGTTTACTGCAGCTATTGCAATAGATAAGATGATTTTAAATAAACAAAAATCTTTGAAAGGACCAATTGCAGTAACTGGAAGTTCGGGCGGTGTCGGGAGTTTTGCTATAAATATATTAAACAACTTAGGGTTTGAAACTATTGCTATGACTAGGAAAGAGCATTCATATTCATATCTTAAGAAAATTGGAGCTACAAAAATAATTCAATACGAAAAAAATACAAAAAAAAATTTTTTAAATAACCAAATGTTTGCTGGGGCTATAGATAATCTTGGTGGTGAAATATTAGACTGGCTTATAAAAAGTACAAAAGAAAACGGAAATATAGTTTCTATTGGAATGGCATCTAGCCCTAATCTAGACACAACTGTATTTCCTCTTATAATGAGAGGAGTAAACATACTGGGTGTAAGTTCAACGAATTATCAAAACTCAAAAAGAAAATATATTTGGGAAAAAATATCAAAAAATTATTTTCCACCTCAATTAAAAACAATTAATACACACTGTATTAGAATGGAAGATATAATTGAGTTTTCTAAAAAAACTTTGTCCGGCAAACTTCATGGTAGAATTATTATTAAATTTACTTAAGTGCCAGTATCTTGATCTGTAGATGAAAAAACAAATTCTTTTATTTTTTTTATTTCGTCTCTTATTTTGGAAGCTTCTTCAAACTCTAAATTTGTTGCGTGATTATACATTTTTTTCTCAAGTTTTTTTATTTTTCTTAAAGCTATAGAAGGACTTATTCCTGAAAATTCCTTTAAAAAACCTTTATCGATATATTCTTTTTTATCTTTCTCAAATGAATCAGCTTCCATAATATCTGGTATTGATTTTGAAACGCCTCTAGGAATTATATTATTCTTCTTATTATATAAAATTTGCTTTTCTCTTCTACGATCAGTTTCATCAATTGTTCTTTTTATGGATCCAGTAATATTATCTGCATACAAGATTGCTTTACCATTAATATTTCTTGCCGCCCTTCCAACTGTTTGCATTAATGATCTATCTGATCTCAAAAAACCTTCTTTATCAGCATCTAAAATTGCAACTAATGATACTTCTGGAATATCTAAACCCTCTCGAAGTAAATTAATACCTACTAATACGTCAAACTCTCCTAATCTTAGTCCTCTTATTATCTCTACTCTCTCCACAGTATCAATATCTGAATGTAAATATTTTACCTTAACATTATGCTCTTTTAGATAACTTGTTAAATCTTCTGACATTCTCTTTGTCAAAGTTGTAACTAAAACTCTTTCATTTCTTTTTACAACCTTTGAAATTTCGCTCAATAAATCATCTACTTGTGATCTTGCTGCTCTAACCTCAATATTAGGATCTATTAATCCTGTAGGTCTTACTACCTGTTCTGCAATTTGATCAGCACGATTTAACTCATAATCTCCCGGCGTGGCTGACACATAAATCATTTGAGGCGCAAGTACCTCAAATTCCTCAAACATTAATGGTCTGTTGTCAAGCGCAGACGGTAATCTAAATCCAAAATCTACTAAGGTTTGTTTTCTCGATCTGTCTCCCCTATACATACCCATAAATTGTGGAACAGTAACGTGGCTCTCATCCATAATCATCAAAGCATTAGATGGCATATAATCTATTAAACAAGGTGGAGCCTCGCCAGGGCTTCTGCCTGATAAATATCTAGAATAATTTTCAATACCCGAACAATAACCGATCTCTTTTATCATTTCTAAATCAAATTTTGTTCTTTCTTCAAGCCTTTGAGCTTCAACAAGCTTATTTTGAGAGCGAAACTCTTCTAATCTGGCTTGTAATTCAATTGCTATATCATCAATTGCTTTCAATAAAACTTCACGAGGTGTAACGTAATGTGTTTTAGGATATATTGTTAGCCTTGGTACGACTCTTATTATTTCGCCGGTTAAAAAATCGAAATAACTTAATTTTTCTATTTCATCTCCAAAAAGTTCTATTCTAACAGCCTCATTTTCTGAATCTGCTGGGTGTACATCTATAATATCTCCATTAACTCTAAAAGTTCCTCTTTTCAACTCTATTTGGTTTCTTGTATATTGTATTTCAGCAAGTCTGCGAAGTATCTTCCTTTGATCAATGATTTCTCCACGTGACAAATGAAGGACCATTTCTTGATAAGATTTTGCATCACCTAGGCCATATATTGAGGAAACTGATGCAACAATAATAGTATCTGATCTCTCAAATAATGCTTTTGTTGCAGACAATCTCATTTGTTCAATATGTTCATTAATAGCTGCATCTTTTTCAATATAGCTATCCTTTGCAGGGACATATGCTTCAGGTTGATAATAATCATAATATGAGACAAAGTATTCAACAGCATTTTTTGGGAAATACTCTTTCATTTCACCATATAACTGAGCTGCTAGGGTTTTATTAGGTGCGAGGACTATAGTAGGCCTTTGTAAATTTTCAACAATATTAGCAATGGTAAAAGTTTTACCAGATCCTGTAACGCCCAGTAGGACTTGTGAGCTTAGTCCTGAGCTAACACCATCTAGTAATTTATTAATTGCAATAGGTTGGTCGCCTGAAGGATTATATTTGGAAATTAATTCAAATTTTTTTTTATTCATATTCTATAAAAAAATTGTTTTTAGCTAAAAATAAGCTATGATTCTGTAATAGAATATCATAATATCCAAGTTAGTTAATATATAACATTTATTAAACAATGAAACTATCTAACAGAATAGCGAATACGAAAACATCCGCAACAATTGCGATGAGCATGAAAGCTCGAGAGCTAATTTCACAAGGTAAGGACATTATCACTTTAAGTGCTGGTGAGCCAGATTTTGATACTCCTCAGCATATAAAAAATGCTGCAATAGAATCTATTAATTCAGGTAATACAAAATATACACCCGTAGACGGTATGATTTCTTTGAAAAAATCTATAATTGAAAAATTTAAAAATGAAAATAATTTAAACTATGAACTTGATCAAATTCTTGTTTCAACTGGCTGCAAACAGAGTATATATAATTTATGTCAAGCAACCTTAAATAGTGGTGATGAAGTTATTATTCCATCTCCTTATTGGGTCTCGTATCCTGAAATTGTTAAATTATCTGATGCGACTCCAAAATTTGTAAGTACAACAAGTGAAAATGATTATAAAATCACCGGAGAAATGCTAGAAAAAAATATATCTGACAAAACAAAAATGATCCTAATCAACAGTCCATCTAATCCGTCTGGATTTATATATACAGAAAATGATTTAAAAGATATTGGAAGTATATTGAAAAATTATCCAAATATCATAATCGCTTCAGATGATATTTATGAACATATTATTTTTAATAATAAAAAATTTACAAATATTTTAAATATATGTCCAGATTTATATGATCAAACAGTTGTGCTAAATGGTGTTTCAAAAGCTTATGCTATGACTGGCTGGAGAATTGGTTATGCTGCTGGAAACAAAAAAATTATTGGGGCTATGAAAAAAATTCAGTCGCAAAGTACGTCGTGCACATGCTCTATAGCTCAAGCAGCTGCTAAGTCTGCCCTAGATAATTCTAAAAATGAAGTAGATATAATGGTCAAGGAATATCAAAATAGATCAGATTACCTACATAAAGAGCTTAATAAAATTGACGGCATTAAATATAAGAAACCTGATGGTTCATTTTATGCTTTTGTTGATGTTAATGGATTAATTAACAAACTTGAAAATATAAATGATGATTTTGATTTAGCAGAATTCTTTTTAAATGAAGCCAATGTTGCTTTAGTTCCTGGATCTGCATTTGGGTCTCCAAATCATGTGAGAATATCTTTTGCTACTAGCTTGGAGAATCTGATGGAAGCTGTAAAAAGAATTAAAAACGTATTGTTATAGTTGACTAATTTTTTTAAGCACGCCATCCCATAAACTTATTCTCTTTTTAATAGCCTCTAATGCATGTTCTATAGCCTCATCATAAATTTCTTGATCATTTTTACACACGTATTTGAATAGCTGCATTGATAAAGGCCCATGCCTTGAGCTATCAACTTCAATATGTCTATTTATGTATAATCTTAGGTTTTTATAAAGAATATTATCATTATCGATTTTTTCAAGTATATGCTTAAACATAGATGGAATAGTAGTTTCTCTTCCATATGTAAAAATGCCAGCTATATTTGCAATTTTATTTGTTTTTATACACTGAAACGTATTATTAATAAAATCAATACTTTCTTTGGGATAATCTTGACTACTCGCATTATAAATTACTTCACCACCATTTTTAAAATTATTAATAAATTTTAAAATTTTCTTTGTATCTGCGCCAACATCTTTCATTGCTAACAAATATAAGTCGAAATGAGAATAATAATTACCTTTGTTATCAAAATCTGATTCCTCACTAAAAATAATTTCATTAATAAGATGCGCTATACCATTTTTTGTATATTCATTTGGTAACCAAGGAGAACCAGATGGGCATATATGATTTTGAAGTGATTTTACAATACTCATAAAATCCCATACCGCAAAGACATGATATTCCATAAAAACTTTCAATTCTTGCTGAGAGAATTTTTCACAACTTTTAAAAAGTTCATGCGAATTAAGTTCTAATATCTTTTTTTCTAATTTTATGAAACCTTTTGTATTAGTATCCATACTATATAAATTTAATTAATTAATTGGTATATCTAAATTTCTATATTTACTGTCTGTATCTTTTATCATATTATCTTTTTTTTGTTTAATCTTTAAAAATTCTTTTACATGTTGAATACTTTCATTAGTTGCTTTAACACTATGTCCAATAGTATGACCTTGATAAGACTGAATATCCATTAAACCATCAAAGCTATGATATGCTCCTTCTAAAACGTGTATTATAAAATTTTCTTTGTTTGTAGTTAACATTTTTTCACATCTATTTGATGGTGTCCAAGTATCTCTATCACCAGCGATAATCATTAGTTTGGTATATTTTGTATTTATTTTTGTATAAAATCCAGGACACCATGGGCTAAATGCAATAGCTTTTTTAAAAGGATTGATATTATTGCCCATTGAATCATATAGCGAATCTAACACTGCTGTAGCGCCGTGGGAGAAACCAAATAAAACTATAGAATCTTTTTTAATATTTGAATAATTTTGCTGCAAAAAACTTTTAGTGGTATGCGCATCAATAGCTCTTTGATATGTTGGGACTCTATAATAATCTTGGCAAACATTATCTACTCCTCTCGCTCTTAAGCTATCAATAATTACAAACATATAATTCCAAGATATAAATTTTCTGGCCCATTGAGTTTGTCTTCCCATTACTCCATTACAACCATGTAAATCAATAATTGCTTCTTCTGGTTCACTTGATTTTGGCTTGTAAATAGTTAAATTAATACTAGACTTTCCTTTAATATTTTTAACCTCAATTTTATAATCACTACTTATGTTAGAGTTATATTCATTTTTCATTAAATTAGTCCATATTTCCAAACTATCATTCGCAGTTACATTCTGTACTAATATTTTTTTGTGCTCATGAGTCATATTTTTTCGGTCATCTGCCGATAGATTATGAGATAAAGCAATTCCGATATTATTAGCCAAAATTAAGAATATTATAATTTTTTTCATAATGTATAGAATAACATTATGAAATCTAAAAAAAATACGTATAATATCTATTCGCAGTATATTCCCCTGTAGCTCAGTTGGTAGAGCGGGTGACTGTTAATCACTAGGTCGGCGGTTCGAGCCCGTCCGGGGGAGCCAGTTTTAATCAAGCGATATATTTTTTAAATATTCCTTTAGTTCACCAGAAATCTCATCATGATGTAATGCATATTCAATAGTCGCTTTCAAGAAACCAATCTTGCTGCCGCAATCAAATCTTTTTCCTTCAAATTCATACGCATATACTTTCTCTTGCTTAATTTGATCTGCTATAGCATCAGTTAGTTGTATTTCATCTCCAGTTCCTTTAGAAGTACTCTCTAAAATATTAAATATTGATGGTTTTAAAATGTATCTACCTACAACACCCATTTCGCTAGGCGCGCTATTAATATCTGGTTTTTCTATTATATTTGTAAGCGTCCAGTCATTATTATCTTTTACACCTTCGATAATCCCATATTTATTTAGTAATTCTTTTTTAACTTTCTCAACCGCAATTATACTTGAATTAAGTTCTTCAAACCTATTAACCATTTGTTTCAGACAACCATTTTCTGAAGATAAAATCATGTCATCAGCTAAAATGACTGCAAATGGATTATCACCTACTGCTGGCTTTGAACATAAAACCGCGTGGCCAAGACCTAATGCTTGATTTTGCCTAATGTAAATACATTTAACATTTTTTGGTAGGATATTTTTTACTAATTCGAGCTCTTTTGCTTTATTTCTTCTTTCTAATTCTGTCTCAATCTCATATGCTTTATCAAAATGATTTGGAATACTAAATTTATTTCTACCAGTTATAAATATTAAAGTTTCAATACCAGCATTAACAGCTTCTTCGGCAGCATATTGGATTAATGGTTTATCTACTATTGGCAGCATTTCTTTTGGGCTTGCTTTTGTTGCTGGCAAGAACCTAGTACCCATTCCGGCTACAGGGAATACTGCTATTTTGAGTTTTTTTGGATTACTACTCATTGAATATTTTTTTCAAACTCCATCTTTACTTT
>CACEJE010000016.1 GCA_902559815.1 uncultured Thiothrix sp. | reverse complement strand
TGCAAAATGTTCTTTTGTCATTAATACTCTATCTAAGCCAGGCGATGATACCTCTAATATATAATCACCATTACAAATATTTTCGATATCTAGTATATGTGTCACTTGATTACTAACTTTTTCACAATCATTAATATTTATTCCACTTTTGCTATCAATATATATTGTTAATTTGAGAGAATTATTTTGCTGTCCTATATTTAGACCCCATAGTTCATATTTCATAGATATTATTATTGGATCAATCAATTTCAATATTTGTTCTTTCAAGCAACTTATCCTCAAATTTACATAAATTATATTCCTAGACGAAAAAAACCCCAAACGGGGCTCTAAAAAACCCCTAAAACTGGGGCAGCATTTGTCTAAGACAAAATATTAATATAGTATATTTTGGATAAGGGTAAACATCAACTTATTTCAAAAAATCACTATTTTCATATATTTCCAATAATTTTCTACTTTATTTTATAAATTAAAGCTTTATTCATTTATCTAAACTTTGTTGTCTCTTAAAAATCTTTTTCTTTGATTTGGACACAAATATTTTTTTCTCAATCTTAAGCTTTTTGGCGTAACTTCTAATAATTCATCTTCATTTATATATGACATCATTTGTTCTAAGGTCATAACTCTTGGAGGGATTAGGGTAACTGCTTTGTCTGTTCCAGAAGCTCTTACATTTGTTAATTGCTTTCCTTTTAAAACATTAATACCAAGATCATTTTCTTTACTATGCTCACCAACAATCATGCCTTGATAAACTTTTGTTTGAGGTTCTATAAACATTATGCCTCTATCTTGTAAATTAAAGATTGCATAAGCAACTGCAGTACCAGTTTCAGTTGAAACTAGAGCTCCATTTCTTCTGCAAGACATATCTCCTTTAAATTTATCATATTTATAAAAAATTCTATTAATAACACCCGTGCCACGAGTATCAGTTAGAAATTTACTTTGATAGCCTATCAAGCCTCTTGATGGTGCGTGAAAAATTAATCGAACTTTATCTCCTTCAGCAGTTTTCATGTTTATCATTTCAGCTTTTCTTTGATTCATGCCATCTATTACTGAGCTTGAAAATTCCTTATCTACATCAATAGTTACTTCTTCAATTGGCTCAAGTTTTTCGTTATTCGCATTTGTTTTATATAATACATTTGGTCTTGACACAGTTAACTCGTAACCTTCTCTTCGCATTGTCTCGATTAATACCCCTAATTGAAGTTCACCTCTCCCACCAATTTCAAATGAGTCTTTGCTATCGTTTTCAGAAAAAGTAATCGCAACATTTGTTTCGGCCTCAACTAGTAATCGTTCTCTTATCATAGTAGATGTTACTTTTTTACCTTCTAAGCCAGCTAAGGGTGAATCATTAACAAGTATTGTTATTGCCATAGTTGGTGGATCTATTGGAGATGATTGTATTGGGCTAGTTTCAACGGGACTACAGATTGTGTCTGAGACAGATGTTTTTGCTAACCCTGCTATACAAATAATGTCGCCAGCAAATACCTCATTGACAGGAACTTTTTCAGCCCCATTAAATCTTAACAGTTTTGTAAGCCTACCTGTTTCAATCTCATCTCCGTTTAGATTAATTGATTTAACACTATCATTTACTTTTGCTGATCCTTGTTCTATCTTACCTATCAAACATCTTCCTAAATATGAATCATAATCTAAAAGCGTTGAAAGCATTGCAAAAGGTTTATCTTTTTCTACGTCAGGAGGGCTAACATAGTTTATTATCAAATCTAGTAATGAGTGTAAATTATCTTTCTTATCATTTATATCGTTTACACACCAACCGTCTCTTCCAGAAGCATACATTATTGGAAAATCTAGTTGTTCGTCAGTTGCATCTAAAGATACAAATAAATCAAATACTTCATCGATAACTTCATCGGGTCTTCCATCTGATCTATCAACTTTATTGATAATTACTATAGGCTTTAAACCTTGAGACAATGCTTTTCCTAATACAAATTTTGTTTGTGGCATTGGTCCTTCTGCCGCGTCTGTCAATAATATTACACCATCAGCCATATCTAAAACTCTTTCAACTTCTCCTCCAAAATCAGCGTGTCCTGGGGTATCAATTATATTAATTCTTACATCCTTCCATTTCACAGATGTAGGCTTAGCTAAAATTGTAATGCCTCTTTCTTTTTCTAAATCTCCAGAGTCCATTAATCTTTCTTCAACCTGTTGATTGTCCCTAAAAGTTCCGCTTTGTTTTAAAATTGAATCAATTAATGTTGTTTTTCCATGATCAACATGGGCTATTATAGCGATATTTCGCATATCTTCTGACATAAGCACCTAAAATAAAGAAGTGTAATTTGGTAGCGGAGGTAGGATTCGAACCTACGACCTTCGGGTTATGAGCCCGACGAGCTGCCAGACTGCTCCACCCCGCACCGTAAGTATGAAGTTTACTTAAGAAATATAAATTATCAAGCAAGTATATTAAAAACATACTTAAAAAATGTATTAGGTAATAAAAATATAATAAATAATAAAATTGGTATGATAGACAAAGTAAGTATATGAAACCTTCCACCAAGATTTATAAGACTATTTGAACCCTGCTCAAAGAACATAAACCATATAATTCTTAAATAATAATATAAGCCAACCACAGTCATTAGCACTGTAATAACAGCAACATATACTAGACCACTACTAATTAAAGCGTCTAATACTAAATACTTAGCATAGAACCCAACTGTTAAAGGTATTCCAGCAGATGATAACATTGTTACCATTAATAATAATGAAATAAAACCAGCGTTAGAAGATAATCCTTTTAAGTCATCTATATAAACTAGATCAAATTTTTTAGAAGATAGGAATGTAATTATTGACAACGAAGAAACTATTGTGAATGAATAAACAATTACATAAAATGCAGATACAGAAAAATTAAAATCCTTGGCTGTATATAGTGCGATAAAAATAAATCCTGAATTAGCAATGCTTGAATAAGCAAGCATTCTCAAAATTTTTCTTTGTGCTAAAGCAAAAATATTCCCAATGAAAATAGAGAAAACGCCAAGAATGAGGATTAAATTATAAAAATTTTCGTTCTGAAAAATATCATTTTTATCTAAAAATCTGTAAGCAAAAACAAAAAAAGCTATTTTAGGTATTGATGAAATAAAATTGGTTATTGGTATTGGCGCACCTTCATACACATCTGGCAACCACAAATGAAAAGGAGCGACAGCAAATTTAAATGCAACACCTATAAAAATTAAAACATATGAAAAAAGGTATAAATTAGAAACCTGAAATTTATTTGGATACGCTACAATATCTGAGATTATAATTGAGTTTGTAATACCATAAAGATATGAAAATCCGAATAAAATTATAGCTGATGCGATTATACTTAATACAAAATACTTAATTGCAGCTTCGCTAGAAAAAATACTATTTCTATTAAGAGCTATTAATGAGTACAAGCTTAATGATGATAATTCAATACCTAAAAATAAAATTATTAGATTGTTTGAAGATATTATTATTAAACAGCCTAAAAAAGCAAAAATTAACAATGAGTAAAATTCACCTGAAAACAGCTTTCTTTCTTCAAGATATTTTCTTGATATCATGATTTGTAAAATAAAAATTATATAGCAAATATATTTAAAAAATTCAGTTAGTTCATTTTTTACTATCGAATAATTAAATAAATATAAATTATCTTGAGGAAAATATTTTATACTTACTAGTAAAGCTAAAAATACTGATAATAGAGTTGTAGCAAAAATATAATGTTTTGTAGTTTTAAATATTCCAAATAATAACACTACCATTGCCATTATTGATAAAATAATTTCTGGTATAAAGTTCAGCAAACTGTTTATTATATTTTCTACAATCATAGTCTTGTTAGTATATTATTTGTCATATTTTCTAAAGTTGAGTTCATAAACATCATTAAATAATCTGGATATATTCCAAGTATTAAAACTATGAGTGCAAGTAATGCTAATATAACTTTTTCTATAAAGTTTGCATCAATATATTCACCCTTAATATTAATTTCCCCATATATAACCCTTTTTACTAACCATAGCGAATAAAATGCTGACACTATAAGAGTAGTTGAAGCAAAGAAAGCATATAAAAAATTTGCTTTAAAAGATGAAATTATTATTATTAATTCGCCTACAAAACTTGAAGTGCCAGGAAGACCACAGTTTGCAAGTGCAAAAAAAACGAAGAACCAACTATATATTGGCATTTGATTTATTATTCCACCTAAGTCAGATATTTTTTTTGTTTTATACCTGTCATATATTGAACCTACACATATAAATAATGCCGCAGAAATAAAGCCATGTGATAATATTTGGTACATACTTCCGGATAAACTAATAACAATATCTTCATATGAAGATGTATTTTCAAATAATTGAAATATTATAAAAAAACCAAGTGTTACAAAACCCATATGCGATATTGATGAATATGCTATAAGCTTTTTCATATCATCTTGTGTGATTGCAACTATTCCAACATAAACAATTGCAATTATTGATAAGATAATAAGATAAATATCAAAACTTAAAGCTCCTAACGGTACAACAGGAATTACATATCTTATAAATCCATAAGCTCCAACCTTTAAAAGGATGGCAGCTAATATTACAGAGCCAGAGGTAGGTGCCTCAACATGGGCGTCAGGCAACCAGGTATGAAATGGAAACATTGGTATTTTTATGGCAAAAGCAATTGCCATAGCTATAAAAAGCCATTCTTGTTCTTTTAATGAAAAATTTGCATCATATATTGTCAATATATTAAAAGAAGATATTTGGGAATTAATATAAATAAAAGATATTAAAAGTAGAATTGAACCCAAAAAAGTGTAAATAAAAAATTTAACAGTTGCATATATTCTATTAGATCCCCCCCATATACCAATTATTAAAAACATTGGAATAAGTAAAGCTTCAAAGAAAATATAAAAAAGTATTGCGTCTATTGCCGAAAAAACACCTATTGTTAATCCATTTGCGATTAAAAAACTTGCATAGTAATGGGTTCTTTTTTTTATCTTAAGAGTTGAATTATATAAAGAAACTATAAAGAAAATTAGAGTATTTAAAACTATTAATAAGACTGAAATAGCATCTACTCCTAAGTAATAAAAAATATTTAATGATGGTATCCAATTAAAATTTTCAATAAATTGAAAATCAGAAATATTTTTATTAAAACTTACTAAGAGAAGAATAGATAATATAAAAACAAATAAATTAATACTAATATTAATTATATTTAAATAACTATGCTTGTTATTATAAAATAGAATTAATAAACCAGATATAATTGGAATCCATATCAGCGCTGATAATATATTATCTATCATAAAACCCTCACTAATATAACAGCAAAAATAATTACTAAAGAAAGTACTATTAAAAAGGCATAATGATATAAATAACCAGAACTTATGGTCCTTAAATATGTTGATAGAATATTAATTCTCTTTGGTATGCCGTTAACAATAAATCCATCTATTAAAGCTATATCCATCTTATTTGAAAAGTATAATGAAGACTTTTTCATAAAAAGACTTAAATATAAAAATAATTCATCAAATTTATATTTTGATTTTATCGCTACGACTGACTTTTCGAATAAGAAAAATTTTAAAAATTTAAAATCAGTTTTTTCTTTATAAAGCTTTATAGAAATATAAAAACCTATTAATAGAGAAAAAGTCGCTGGTGAAAAAATACCATGAGTTATAAATGGCAATAGTCCTTGATACTTGATCTCACTCGGTGACCACATAAATATAGGCATATCAATAAATATTTTAATAGAATAACCAGAGAATAATGATAATAAAGCTAAAATTATTAATGGTATTAAAATTATCAGAGATTGCTCTTTTACTGAGTTAGCATTATCACCTCTGTAATCACCATAAAAAACTATGAAGAGCAATCTTAATGAATATATTGTTGTAACTAATGCGCCTAAAATCAACATTACATATGCGACAAATGATATTGTGCTATCTTTGTATAACATCACTTCTAAAATTAGATCTTTTGAAAAAAATCCTGATGTTAATGGAAAACCAATTATGCTTAATGTTCCTATTAAAAAACAAATATAGGTAATTGGTAATTTCGACTTAAGGCCACCCATTTTCAAAATATCTTGATTATGATGAAGTGACATAATTACTGATCCGGCACATAAAAACAATAATGCTTTAAAAAAAGCATGAGTGTATAAATGAAAAAAGGACACAGTATAAGCGTTTATACCAAGTGCTGAAACCATGTAACCAAGTTGAGATATTGTTGAATAGGCGATTACTTTTTTTATATCATTTTCGAAAATTGCGATTAAACCAATAAATAGTGCTGTAGAGGCACCTACAATTAAAATAATATTTGTTGTTATATAGCACATTTCATAAACTGGAGATAATCTTCCCACCATAAAAATACCTGCTGTTACCATTGTAGCAGCATGGATTAAAGCAGATATAGGTGTTGGCCCTTCCATAGAATCAGGCAACCAAATATGCAAAGGGATTTGCGCAGATTTAGCCATCGCTCCAATGAATAAAAGCAAACAAGACAAGTCTATGTAACTTAAACCAAAATATGTTTTCAGATTATCTAAATCTAATTCATTTATATTTAAAAAAATTGTTCTGTAATCAAAAGAATCGAAAGCTGTATATATCATAGCTATACCTAAGATAAAAAACATATCCCCTATTCTATTAATTAAAAAAGCTTTAAGATTTGCATGAATGGCTGATCGCTTCTTGTAAAAAAATCCAATTAATAAATATGATACTAAACCAACTCCCTCCCATCCTATAAATAATTGAATTAAATTATTAGAAATAACTAATAAAATCATAGAAAAAGTAAATAGAGCAATATATGAAAAAAATCTTTTGTATTCTTTTTCTTTTTCCATATACGACATGCTGTACAAATGTACAACTGAGGATATTAAAAGAACTACGACTAACATTGCCGCAGAGTACTTATCGATCAAATATCCAATGCCAATATTAAAATTAGAAACTGAAATCCAACTATAAAAGTTCTCATATAAAATTAAATTATCGCTAGAATATATATTAAAGCAAATAATTATTGAAAAAATGAAAGATAGTGTAACAAGAGACGTACTTATAATTCCAGAATAAAAGTTATTTAATAGCTTTGAACTAAACCCTGTTATTATTGAGCTTAAAATTAATAAAATTGGTATTGATAATAATAAAGATTCCATCTTATCCCTTAAGTTTATTAATTAAATTAATTTCAAGTGAATTTCTAATCCTAAATAGTGATACTATTATTGCTAAACCGATAGCTGACTCTGCTGCCGCAACAGCTAAAATAAAAAATACAAATACTTGCCCAGTCATATCATTGCTATAATGTGAGAATATAATGAAGTTTGTGTTTACCGATAGAAGCATTAATTCAATAGACATCAAAAGCAACAAAATATTTCTCCTATTTATAAATATTCCAGCTACGCTAATACAAAAGAGCAAAGCGCTAAAAACCAAATAATGTGACATTGTTATCATAAATCTTTATCCTTAATTATTCTTAATCTTGATTGCTTAGTTTCTTCTATTTGTCTTGCGGGATCTTGTTTTAGCGCTCTTTGTTTATTTGTCATATTTATAGCAATTGCAGCTATGATAGCTACCAATAAAATAAGAGCTGTTATTTCAAATGAAAATAAATGTTTTGTGAATAATAATAAGCCGATTTCATAAGTATTATTAAATTCTGAAGAGTGGCTAATTTCCGAAACTTGGGAAAAGTCATGATAAAAAATAACCATATATAGTTCTATAAACATAATTAAAGAAATTATTAAAGAAAATAGCAAATATAATTTTTGATTAACTTTTTCCTTAATTGGTAAATCCAATAGCATTATAACAAATAAAAATAAAACTAAGACAGCGCCAACATAAACTAGAACTAAAACTATAGATAAAAACTCTGCTTTTAGCATTAACCAAAGTATTGCGCTATTAAAAAATATTAAAACCAAAAGCAATGCAGCATGAACAGTGTTATTTACAATAATTAAACTCATTGATGATATGATTATCACGGATGTGACCAAATAAAAAAGTATTGTTAAAATATCCATAGTTTCATTTTATTATAATTATTATTCTGCTTTTGCAGCTTGATCAGCCGCAATTTCTTCTTCGTATCTATCTCCTATTTTAAGAAGATCACTTTTTTTTAAAATATTCTCACCACGCTCTTCAAAATGATACTCAAAAATACGGGTTTCAACTATTGCGTCTACAGGACAAGCTTCCTCACAAAAACCACAAAATATACATTTAAATAGATCTATATCATATTTTGTTGTTCTTCTTGTTCCATCATTTCTTTCCTCTGTATCAATTGTAATAGCTAATGCAGGACAAACTGCTTCACATAATTTACAACCAATACACCTTTCTTCGCCGCTAGGATATCTTCTTAAAGCATGCAGACCTCTAAATCTAGACGATTGAGGGGCTTTTTCATGAGGATAATTTAATGTAATTTTCTTTTTAAACATATTTAAAAATGTTACTTTCATGCCAAGTAATAACTCATAAAGAAAAAAACTTTTTATATATCGTTTAATCATAATTATTCTCTATTTGAACCAAGGGCCAATATTAAAATATATCATTATCATTTCTACAAAGATCCATAACAGTGTTAATGGAATTAAAATTTTCCATCCAAGTCTCATAATTTGATCATATCTATATCTTGGGAAAGTTGCTCTAAACCAAATAAAACAAAACATAAAAAACAATGTTTTTAAAATAAACCAATGTATGCCATCTTGTATAAAAAATAATATTATAGTGCTGACAGTATCTTGATTAACAATATTATTTACATCGCCGTAATTAAATGGAGATAGCCAGCCTCCAAAAAATAATATTGCTGTTAATGCAGATATTAAGATCATATTCGCATACTCTGCTATGAAAAAAATTGCAAACCCCATTCCAGAATACTCAACGTGGAAACCTGCGACTAATTCAGACTCACCTTCTGCCACATCAAAAGGTGCCCGATTTGTTTCAGCAACACCTGCTATAAAATATATAATAAATAAGGGAAACAAGGGAACCCACAACCAATGAAAAATTGAGCCTTTTTGAACATCAATTATATCTCCAAGATTCAAACTTCCAGATATCATAATTACCCCAACTAGCGCAAACCCCATTGCAATTTCGTAAGCTATAATCAGCGCTGCTGATCTCATTGCGCCAAGTAATGCATATTTTGAATTTGAAGCCCATCCAGCAATTATTATTCCGTAAATACCTAATGAAGTCATAGCTAAAATATACAATATGCCAGCATTAATATCTGATAAAACCTTAACACCATCAAAAGGAATTACAGCCCAAGCCGCAAAAGCCACAGTAAATGTAATAATTGGAGCCAATAAAAATAAAAATTTATTTGCATCTTTTGGAATTACGATTTCTTTAAAAAATAGTTTTGCTCCGTCTGCAAAAGGCTGTAATAAACCTTTTGGGCCAACAATATTTGGGCCCACTCTGACTTGCATTGAAGCTATAATTTTTCTTTCAGCATAAGTGTAATATGCAACTAATATTAGCAATGGCAACATTATAATCAAAATCATTAACAAAGTGTGTGGAAGAACACTTAATTGATTAAAGTATTCTGTAGCGATAGAAATATTATTTTTTATAAAATCATACATTTTCAATTTTTATTTGTTGATATTGTTTTCCAAGCTCATAGTGCTCTTTATTTGAATTTACTATAAATACACAGTTGTCAGACACATTTTCATCAACTATCAGTTCAGCTAATAAAGATTTTTCACCTTGCTTAACAATTACTTTATTTTTTTCAATATCTATATTGTTTTGTTCTAAGGTTTTTTTATTGATGCTAACAGTATTTTTATTATTATTTACTTTATTTAATGAAAATGCTCGTCTAACAATATTATCACTAAAATAATTACTATAACCTCCAGATCTTATAAGATTTGTATTACTTTCAATTTTTTGAACTTTTAAATTTTCAAAATTTATATCCAGAATCTCTTTGTTTTTTCTTATTTCGGCGTCAACTTCATTAATTATATCTATATACTCAAATTTATTATTGATTTCTTTTTCAAAAACTAATCTTAGCTTTGTGAGAATTTTCCACCCCTCTTTTGATAAATAAAATGGTTTGCAACTATTCGCAAAGGATTGCCATTCTCCTTCTATATTAACAAAAGTACCTGGACTCTCAAAAACAGTTGCTAAAGGAAGAACTAAATCATAATAATTTAAATCTTCATCAGATATAAAACTATTGAAACCTAAAACAAAATTCGCTTCATTTAATGATTTCTTTAAATCGCTATAATGATAAAAATCTATCAAATCTAAATTATAAATAATATATGAGTCTAATTCAGCTTTGATAGATTCATATACATTTAACCCAACATTTTTTTGATCTTTTAAACCTACTGCTTTATTTGGCAAACACCCAGTTAACCAAGCCCCTGCTTCATTACATTTGTCACCTAAAAAACCTTTGTTAGACTTTGTTAAAATAGAGATGATATTTGTTAAAATTTTTAGTAACTCGTAATCTTGATGATTCTTTAAATTAGAGCCTAGTAAAATTAATGAATTATCAAATAATAAATCACTACAAAATTGTTTTATTTTCTTATCAGTCAAACCTTTTCCTTTGAAGTTATTTTTAATTTCTTCTGGAATCGAAAAATTATTTAAAGTTTTATCATTTATTGTTATTACCGATAAGTATTCAATAGTATCGATTAAAATTTCAGCTAATAAATTTGGATTTATTAAAAGTGACTCGTTGGTTGAAAAATTATATTTATAATTAAATGTTTGAATAGTGTTAATTTTTGCATTATTTAAATAAGCTTTTCTAATTTTATGCGACAGAATTGGTTGGTCATAAGTTACATTACTATCAATTAATAATATGGAGTTTATTTTTTCAATGTCTTTTATTGGTATATCAATTTTAGGAAATAAATTGTCATCTGCTTTTGAAAAGAAATTTTGTGATACTCTGTGGTCTATATTATTTATATTTATTTCTCTAAGCCATTTTTGAAATAGGTACTGCTCTTCGATAGTTGAATTAGCACTTATAAATCCAGCAGACATACCAAATTTAGTTTCATCAATATTTTTTTTAATAATTTCAAACGCCTGTTCCCATTCGATTTCTTCATACCTGCCGCCAATTTTTGCAATTGGTTTTTTTAATCTTTCGTTATGACTAATTGCCTCATAAGAAAATCTATCTCTATCAGATAGCCATATTTCATTTATATTATTATTTTCAAGAGGAACCACACGAAAAACATCATTATCTAAAACGTGTACAGACATATTTGATCCAACACAATCGTGGGGAGAAATAGACTTAACCTCTTCTAATTCCCAAGTTCTGCCTTTCATGTGTGAAGGCGCGGCATTAAGGGCTCCAACAGGACATATATCTATCATATTTCCAGACATAGGTGAATTTATTGCGGATGATAAATATGTTCTTATCTCTAAATTTTCTCCTCTTCCAATTGCTCCAAACTCTTTTATTCCTGCAATCTCCTCACCGTATCTAACACATCTAGTGCAATGAATGCATCGAGTCATATTAGTTTTTATTAAAGGCCCAATTTTATAATCTATTACTACTCTTTTTTCATCAACATATCTTGATTTAACTCTGCCATGCATAAAAGCTTGATCTTGCAGCTCGCACATTCCACCTTGATCACAAACTGGGCAATCAAGAGGGTGATTAATTAATAAAAATTCCATTGTATTTTTTTGGGAATCTTGGGCTAATTTTGAGTTCGTAAAATACTCTTGATTTTCAATTGCAGGAGTTGAACAGGCCGGCTGTGGTTTATTAACTCCAACTTGTTCTATAAGACACATTCTGCAGTTAGCTGCTATAGATAACTTGCTATGATAACAAAATCTGGGGATATGAATTCCGTTTCTATCAGCAATTTGAATTACTGTTTCACCTTTTTCAAATAAATACTCTTTATTATTAATTTTTATTTTCATTTTATTTTATATAAACGCTTTTTTTTCTTTTTTACTTATATAATTAAGAAATTCTTTCTCATAATATTTAATAAAACTTTCAACAGGCATTGCAGCTGCATCACCTAATGCACATATTGTGCTTCCAGAAATCATGTTTGGGATTGATTTAAGAGATTCAAAATCTTCAATTGTTGCCTGACCTTTAATTATTTTATCAATGATTTTATACATCCATCCAGTACCTTCTCTACAAGGAGTGCACTGACCACAAGACTCTGAATAATAAAATCTTGCTATTCTATGAATAACTTCAACCATATTTGTGTCCTCATCCATAATTATAACTGCTCCAGATCCAAGCATTGATCCAGCATTTGAAATTGACTCATAATCCATATTTGTTTCTAACATTTTCTCACCAGGCACTACTGGAACTGATGAACCACCAGGAATTACTGCTTTGAGTTTTTTATTATTTTTTACACCGCCAGCCAATTCAAGTAAATCTTTGAAAGGAGTGCCTAGTGGGATTTCATAATTCCCTGGTTTGTTTACATGTCCTGAAACAGAAAAACATTTAAAACCTGAGCTTTTGTCTGTTCCTATTTTATTAAACCACTCTGAGCCTTTATTAATAATTTCTGGCACAGATGCTAAAGTCTCAACATTATTTATAATTGTTGGGCAACCAAAAAGTCCTTTAACAGCTGGAAATGGAGGCTTATATCGTGGGAAGCCTTTCTTACCTTCTATGGATTCCAACATAGCAGTTTCTTCTCCTACAATATAGGCTCCTGCGCCAATCAGATCGTGAATCTCAATACAAACGTTTGAATCTAAGATATTCTTACCAATTAGTTTGTTTTTATATGCGTCTTTTAACGCTTTTTTTACACTTAAATAAACATCATCAATAAATTCACCTCTTAAATAACAATAAGCAACCTCTGCTCCTATTGCGTAACTTGCTATAAGCATACCTTCTAATAAAGCATGTGGATTATATCTAAGAATATCTCTATCTTTACAAGTTCCTGGTTCTGATTCGTCTGCATTACAGACAAGATATTTGATTTCATCAGAATCTTGATTAATAAAACTCCATTTTTTTCCAGTAGAGAAACCTGCGCCTCCTCTTCCTCTTAGCCCAGAATTGATAATATTATCAATAATATCTTTTGGCTTAGTGGAATTTGCGATTATTTTTTTCCAGGCCGAATAACCTCCAAGACTAACATAGGTCTCAAAGGAGTTAGGGTTCTCCATTGACAATGTTGCATAGCACAGTTCATTAATTTTTATATTATTATTCATTTTCGATTTCGTTAAATATTTTATCTATTTTTTCTGTTGTTAAATTTTCATAATACTTATGGTCTATTTGCATCATTGGTGCACCACAACAAGCAGCGAGGCACTCTCTTTCATCTTTTAAAAAAAATTTTTCGTTTGTTTCTCCAAGTTTTATTCCTAATTTTCTTTCTATATACGACAAGATATTATCTGAACCATTTAACATACAAGAAATATTTGTACATACAGATATTGTATGTTTTCCAGTCTTGTTTAATTCAAACATTGAGTAAAATGAAGCAACTTCATACACATCAATTTTTTTAATATCTAGGAATTTTGCAACAGCATCAATATGTTCATTTTTTATATATTTATTTTCTTTTTGAATTAGATGTAAGGCATAAATAATGGCCGGTTTTTTTTGTCCTCTAGGGAACTTTAAAAGCCAATCATTTAATTTATTTTCGTTTTCATTTGACAAATTATATAAATTTTTTTCTATCATAAAATTACCTATCTATCTCACCAAATACAATATCTTGTGTACCTATAACAGCAACTACATCTGATATCATGTGACCACTTACCATTTCGTTAAGAGCAGCAAGATGAGGAAATCCAGGTGCACGCATTTTTAATCTATATGGTTTATTTGAACCATCAGAAATTAATGTGACTCCAAACTCACCTTTTGGATGTTCAACAGCACAGTAAACTTCACCCTTTGGAATACAGTAGCCTTCAGTAAATAATTTAAAATGATAAATTAAAGACTCCATATCTTCTTTAACTTCGCTTCTACTAGGAGGGGTTATTTTATTATTATCTGAAAGAAAATCGCCATCATTTTTTTTCAACCAATCAATACATTGTTTTATTATTTTATTTGACTGTCTCATCTCTTCTATTCTAACTAAATATCTATCATAACAATCCCCGTTAGTGCCAACAGGGATATCGAAATCTAAGCTTTTATAAGTTTCGTAGGGTTGTTTTTTTCTAAGATCCCAGGCTATACCAGATCCTCTTAACATTGGGCCCGAAAACCCTAGTTGTAATGCTCTTTCTTTTGAAACTATTCCAATATCAACTGTTCTTTGTTTCCAAATTCTATTATCAGTGAGAAGAGTTTCATATTCATCAATACATTTTGGAAATCTGTTTGTAAAATCTTCTATAAAATCTAACAATGAGCCTTCCCTAGCTTCATTAAGTTTATCTATATCTTTTTTTGATTTCCATTTTGATTGTTCATACTTTGGCATAATATGTGGTAAATCTTTAGCTACACCTCCGGGTCTATAATAAGTTGCATGCATTCTAGTTCCAGACACAGCTTCATAGCAGTCCATCAAGTCTTCTCTTTCTCTAAAAGCATATAAGAATACACTCATTGCACCAATATCTAGAGCATGCGCCCCAAGCCACAACAAGTGATTTAAAATTCTAGTAATTTCATCAAACATTACTCTGATATATTGAGCGCGTATTGGAACATCTATATTTAATAATTTTTCAATTGACAGTACATATGCATGCTCATTACTCATCATTGAAACATAGTCTAATCTATCCATGTAACCGATGCTTTGATTGTATGGTTTACTCTCTGCTAATTTTTCAGTCCCTCTATGAAGTAATCCAACGTGTGGATCAGCTCTTACTATTACTTCTCCTTCTAATTCTAAAATTAACCTTAAAACTCCGTGTGCAGATGGATGTTGAGGCCCAAAATTCATTGTAAAACTTTTAATGTCAGGCATTTTTATCATCCTCTTTATTTGTATCTCTTATAACTTTAGGAATTAAAACTCTTGGCTTTATTGTTACAGGCTGATAGATAACTCTTTCTTTTTTTAAATCATAATTTACCTCAACATTTCCTATTAAAGGAAAATCTTTTCTTAACGGGTATCCAATAAAACCATAATCTGTTAATAATCTTCGTAAATCAGGGTGGTTTGAAAAAATTATTCCAAACAAATCATATGCTTCTCTTTCATACCAGTTAGCAGATGACCATATTGATGTTACTGATGGTAATGTAGGGTTTTCGTCATTCTTACAATAAACTTTTACATTTAATCTTGTATTTGAAGTAACAGACAAAAGATTGTATATGACAGAAAATCTGTGTTTTGGCTGATTAAAATTTTTCTTTGCAGTCTCATAAGTATATCTTCCGCTACTGTCTTTTTTAATACCTCTACTATAGCCCAAGTTGTTAGCATTTTTAGTGTTCCATTCTGAAACTTCATAATCTGAATAATCAATAGCGATAAGATCTATCAATATTTCAAATTTAACTAAGCTGTTATCTTGTAATATTGTCAATACTTTAATTGAGTCACTTTCGTCAAAAATAACTGTGTTGTTATTCTCAAAAAAATAATCAAAACTACAAAATTTTTCTTCAAATAGTTTCTCTAATTTAGTATTGCCTGAAAAATTTTTATTGATATTTTTATTTTGATTATTCATATGATTTGCTCGAAATTAAAAAGCTGGTTTTTATCTTTTAATGCTTTTTTTATTATGGATTTTATTTTTTAATTGCATAATTCCGTATAATAGCGCTTCGGCTGTTGGTGGGCAGCCCGGAACATAAATGTCTACTGGAATTATGCGATCACACCCTCGTACAACCGAATATGAATAATGATAATAACCTCCTCCATTTGCGCAAGAGCCCATTGAAATTACCCATTTAGGATCTGCCATCTGATCATAAACTTTCCTCAATGCTGGTGCCATTTTATTTACAAGTGTTCCAGCTACAATAATTACATCTGATTGTCTAGGGCTTGGTCTAAACATCATTCCAAATCTATCTAGATCATATCTTGATGCTCCAGCATGCATCATTTCAACAGCGCAACAAGCTAGTCCAAATGTCATTGGCCACATTGAGCCTGTGTTAGCCCAATTGATTAAATCTTTTGAGGAAGCAGTTACATATCCATTACTATTATCATTTAACGACTCTATAATATTCATAGGTCAATCCCAATCAAGGGCTCCTTTTTTCCATTCGTATATAAAACCAATTATTAGAATCAATAAGAAAATACTCATAGCTATTAATCCGCTAGTTCCTAAATCATCAAGTGCTACAGCCCAAGGAAACAAAAAAGCAATTTCTAAATCAAAAATTATAAATAAAATTGCAATTAAGTAATATCTGATATCAAATTTCATTCTTGCATCACTGAAATTTTCAAATCCACACTCATAAGCAGAAATCTTTGCTTTATTTTTCTCACCTTTATTTATAATTCTTGAAAGTATAATTGGCATAGCCCCAATTAAAATACTAACAATTATAAATAACAATATTGGAAAGTAATTATTTAACATAATATTAATACGTTATAAACTGATTAAAAGTTATCTTAACTGACAATTTATAAAATTCAATTCTAAAATACCATTATTTAACATAATATATTTCTCTAAAAAACTATTTTAAATTAAATCACATAAGAATAATAATACAATAGAATAATATGAAATTGTTTTTATGGGGCGATATACACAACCTATATCATTTATTTGGTGCCGATGGCCGGAATCGAACCGGCACGGCATTCGCCACTGCCCCCTCAAGACAGCGTGTCTACCAATTCCACCACATCGGCTGCAATTTATTCAGGAATTACGATATCATCTTCTACTGAATCGGTTAACAAATCATTTTTACCTTCATCAACTAATTCTTTTGAATTTTCATCAGAGATTATCAAACTATTTTCAGATACTTTGCTTTTAGCTAAGTAAGCTAAAGCAAGACAATTGAGAAAAAAAAGGACTACCAAAAATGTAGTAAGCTTCGTAATAAAATTACCAGCGCCTGATGCGCCAAAAACTGCTCCAGACGAACCACCACCAAACATTCCACTAGCATCGCCCTTACCCTGTTGCATTAAAATAAAAAATATAATCAATATTGATAATATAACCGCAACAACTAACAAGATTGTATAAACCATTTTTTTTTCCTTAAAGTTCTATATTACATATTTTAGTAAATTCAATAGCATCTAATGAAGCACCACCAACTAAAACACCATCAACATGGTCAAGTTTAAGTATAGCTGAAGCATTTTTACTATTTACACTACCACCGTACAAAACCATTATATCTTTTTCTTTCAAAGAAGGAAGTTTTTCTATAATAAAATTTTTAATAAATTCATGGGTTTTAGATATTTCAGTGTTACTTGGGATCTTACCAGTGCCAATTGCCCAGACAGGCTCGTATGCGATTATTATTTTATTATGATTATTATAGTTTAATATAAGATCATTAAGTTGTGATGACAAAATATTGTTTGTATTATTATTTTCACGATCTAAAATTTCCTCACCAATACAAAAAACTGCTTTTAAATTATTTATATTTTTTAACTTATACGAAATATTCTTATCATCTAAAATTCCAGACTCGTATTTTCTTTTTTCTGAATGACCTACTAAAATATAATCGCAACCGTTATCAACAAACATCTCACTCTTTGTGCCACCCGTTAACGTAGCATTATCAGAATTACATACCAAATCCTGTCCGCCAATATAAAAATTTTGCTCTTTTATAAAATTATAGAAATAGTCTATATATATATCTGGAGGGAAAAAAATTATTTTATTATTATTATTTATATTTATATTTTTTAAGAGATAATCAAAATATTTTTTTATAAGATTTTTACTACCATTATTCTTCCAATTTGCAGCAATAATTTTATTCATAGTATTGAATTTATCTTATCTTCGACAAATTTCCTAATTTCAATTGACAAACTTTCAACATATGCTTCATCTTTAGCTTCAACCATAATTCTTATACAATTTTCAGTTCCAGATTTTCTTATAACCAGCCTTGTATCTGGCCTTCTAAAAAAATCCATAGCCTCTTTTATAGCAATATTAATAATACTCTCATCTAAAGATTTTTCATAAAAAATATTTGTAATCTTTTGTGGGTATTTCTTTAAAAATGTATCAGCGTTATTTTTTTTAAGAATATCAGAATAGTATAAGAATTGTAAGCCAGCAATAAGAGAATCTCCAGATGTTAAATACTCTAACATCAATATATGGCCTGATGTTTCTCCACCAATAAAATATCCTTTCTCAATCATTTTTTCTAAAACATATTTATCCCCAACTTCAACTCTTTCAAAAGGTATTTTTTCATTACGTAAGAATTTTTCTAGTGAATAATTGGTCATTGATGTTCCAACTACTCCTGAAATATTCTCATTCTCAATAATCTTGCCTTTTATTATTGTATAAAGAATATCATCTCCATCAAAAATTTTTCCTTGATGATTTATCACAACTAACCTGTCCCCATCACCATCAACAGATAATCCATATTCTGAATTATCATTTTCTATTTGTGTAGGTAAATTTTTTAAATAAGTTGACCCACATTTGTCGTTAATATTTCTTCCGTCAGGTTTATTATTATGAATTGAAATATCAAATCCAACTCTTCTAAAAATATCACTAGCTATTTTGTAATTAGAACCATTTGCCAAATCAAGTGTTATTTTTTTATTATCAAATTTATAATTTGCTGCTGTATTGATACAAAACTTTTTATATTCGCTTGTGATTTTTTCTGATACATCGAATACATTGGAGCCCTTTATCTCATGATGTTTATTAGATTGAAGCAATGTATTTATATAATCTTCAATATATTGTTCTTCTTCTGATGAAATTTTATATCCATCTTGATTAAAAATTTTAACACCATTATCTTTAAATAAATTATGAGAAGCACTAACCATTAATCCAATATCATACTTTTCTTTTTGCGTATAAAAAGCTATTGCTGGTGTAGGAACAATACCTGCATTATCAATACTAAAGTTTTCGATCTCTAACCCTTGAGAAATTAAATTGATTATCTGACTTGAAGACTCTCTTGTATCAGATCCTATTAAAACTTTTTTTTTAATAGATTTTTTTATAGATAAAGATTTTGCAATAGCGATTCCGAGAATAATAAAAAAATTATTTGTAAGAGGCTCTAACCCGAATTCGCCTCGGATACCATCTGTGCCAAAGTATTTTCTAGGCATTTTAAAAGTTAATGAGTACTTGCAGGGTCAGAAAATGATGACTCTTTAACTTCCTCATTTTTAGAGGATGTTTTATCGTTATCATCTTTATTATCATCATCCCAACCTTTTGGTGGACGAGGTTTTATACCCGCCATAATATCATCAATTTGCTCTTTATCAATTGTTTCATAAATCATTAAAGCCTCAGTCATTGCATGGAGTTTATCCATATTATCTTTTATCATCTTTGTTGCTTTCTCGTATGACTTATTAATTAATGAGCGAACTTCAGAATCGATATCTTTCGCAGTATCATCTGACATTGTTTTATGTTGTGTTACTGAATGACCAAGAAAAACTTCACCATCCTCATCAGAATATGACATTGGTCCCATTTTTTCAGATAAACCCCATTTTGTTACCATATTTTTAGCTATCTCAGTTGCTCTCTCAATATCATTGGATGCACCAGTAGTAACTTTATCTTTTCCGAAAATTAACTCCTCAGCAATTCTTCCGCCATATAAAGTACAAATTTGACTCTCGAGTCTTTGTTTAGAATTACTATATCTATCATCTTCAGGTAAGAACATTGTTACACCTAAGGCTCTTCCTCTTGGGATAATTGTAACTTTATGAACAGGATCGTGCTCAGGGACAAGCCTTCCAACAATCGCGTGCCCAGACTCATGGTATGCAGTAAGTTTTTTTTCATCCTCACTCATTACCATAGATTTTCTTTCAGCACCCATCATTATTTTATCTTTTGCCTTTTCAAATTCAGCCATACTTACTTTTGAATTGTTAGCCCTTGCAGAAAATAATGCCGCTTCATTTACAAGATTTGCAAGATCAGCACCAGAAAAACCAGGAGTTCCTCTTGCTATTATAGAAGGAACAACATCGTCTGCAGTTGGAACTTTCCTCATATGGACTTTAAGTATTTGTTCTCTTCCTCTAATATCAGGAAGCGGAACAACAACTTGTCTATCAAATCTTCCTGGACGAAGTAAAGCAGGATCAAGAACATCTGGTCTATTTGTTGCTGCAATTACAATAGTTCCCTCATGCCCTTCGAAACCATCCATCTCTACCAAAAGTTGATTCAAGGTTTGTTCTCTCTCGTCGTGTCCACCACCAACACCTGCACCTCTATGCCTTCCGACAGCGTCAATTTCATCTATAAAAATTATGCAAGGCGCATGTTTAGTAGCTTGAGCGAACATATCTCTTACTCTTGATGCACCAACACCTACAAACATTTCTACAAAATCTGATCCAGAAATGGTAAAGAAAGGTACCTTTGCCTCACCTGCTATTGCTCTTGCTAAAAGTGTTTTACCAGTTCCTGGGGAACCAACCATTAAAACACCTTTAGGTATTTTACCACCTAGTTTTTGAAACTTTGCAGGATCCTTTAAAAACTCTACAAGTTCTTCGACTTCTTCTTTTGCCTCTTCAACTCCAGCTACATCAGCAAAAGTAACTTTATTCTGATCCTCTGTCATCATTTTTGCTTTGCTTTTACCAAATGACATTGCCCCTTTTCCTCCAGAGCCTCCTTGCATTTGACGCATAAAAAATAACCAGACACCAATTAGTAATAACATTGGGAACCATTGAATTAAAATTTGTAAAAAAAGTGATGGTTTTGCTGGGGGTTCTGTTAATATTTCAACATTATTGGACAATAGGTCGTCAACTAACTTTGGGTCATTTAATCCGTATGTTAAAAATGTTGTTCCATTTTTATATGTTCCTGAAATTGTTTTACCATCAGCTTCAATCAAAACACTTTCAATTTGATCTTCTTTCACCTGGCTAATAAATTCAGAATATGAGAGATTTAATGAGTTCTCTTTTTGTGGAACAAAATTATTAAATAAAGACATAATTACAACTGCAATTACGATCCACACCAACATATTCTTTAACATATCATTCATAATTTTTTATCCTAATTCATTTTTTTTAGATTTTAAATTTGTTGCTAACATATAAATTTCTCTACTGTTTGACCTAGATGCCTTAGGCTTTATAACTCTCACTTTTTTAAAACAACTTTTTGTATAATCTAAAAAATTGTCTGTTCCTTTTCCCTGAAATAATTTAACTAATAAATTACCAGAGTCCTTTAGAGATTTTAATCCAATTTCAAGAACTATATCAGCTAAATTTAACATTGCTGGTACGTCAGCACTCTCTATACCACTTATATTAGGGGCAATATCTGACATTACAAGGTCAATTTTATTAAAAGTATCGTTTTTTAGGTAATTTTCAGCAAAATTCTCTAAATCTGACTGTACAAAATATACATTATCTATTTTTTCCATTTCAAGGAGATCAACAGCAATAATTTTTATATTATTACATTTTTTTGATGCATATTGACTCCAACCGCCTGGCGAACATCCTAGATCAAGAATATGTGAATTTTCATTTATTAGATTATATTTTTCATCGATTTCTTTAAGCTTAAACACTGCTCTTGATCGCCAATTTCCTTTGTTTGCTAATTTAACATATTCATCATTAATATGAGATTTATACCATTGAGAAGTTTTTTTACCCATAAGATATATTTAATACTTCAAATTCTTTTTTTCCACCAGGAGTTTCAACAATTACAACATCGCCTTCACTCTTTCCGATTAAAGATCTAGCAATTGGGGAATTGATAGAAATTAATCCTAATTTTATATCTGCCTCATCATCTCCAACGATTGTGTAGATAATTTCAGTTTCTTTCTCAAACTCATAAAGCTTTACTGTAGCACTAAAAACAATTGTTGTTGCCGTAATTTTTTTTGGGTCAACAATCTCAGCATTTGAAAGTTTTAATTTAATATCTTTAATTCTTCCCTCGATAAAACTTTGTTGTTCTCTTGCAGCATGATACTCAGCATTTTCTTTTAAATCACCATGCTCTCTAGCTGTAGATATAGCATCTATAACTTTTGGTCTTTCAAAGTTGGTAAGCTTATCCAGCTCCTCACGAAGCTTTTTTTCACCATTTAGTGTTATTGGGAACTTTTCCATGTATTAATTATGAAGTTGATAGTTTTATTTCGCAAGTTTAAAAATATTTTGGAGCTTATAAACATCTAAGTTTTTCGAATAGTCTATAGCACTCACAAGCGCATTTGCTCCTGCAATTGTAGTTGTATAACATACTTTGTGTTGAAGAGCTTCTCTCCTAATTAAATATGAATCTTTAATTGCTTGCTTGGATTGAGTAGTATTTATAATTAAATCAATTTCGTTATTTTTAATCATATCTACAATATGTGTTCTACCTTCTCTAACTTTATTTACTCTAAAGCATTTTATATTATTTTTATTTAGATATTCTTGTGTCCCATGAGTCGCAAATAATTTAAAGCCTAAAGAAACTAAATTTTTTGCTACATCCTTTACATTACTTTTATCCTCGTCTTTAACGCTAATAAAAGCTGATCCCTTTTTTGGAATTACAACACTTGTAGCTATTTGTGATTTTGCAAAAGCTTCTCCAAAATTTTTACCGATTCCCATAACCTCGCCAGTTGATTTCATTTCAGGGCCTAATATGGGATCCACGCC
>CACEJE010000015.1 GCA_902559815.1 uncultured Thiothrix sp. | reverse complement strand
GACTTATGAAGAACTGAAAAATTATATCAAAAAAAAAATCGATGAAGGAGAAATATTTCTTTCATTAGACATAAAACCAAGTTTTGAAGATACCCCAGATAACTGGGAAATAGATTTAGAGAATTTATTCACGTCACCTAAAAAATAAATTATGTATTGGGAAGAAGAAAAAGAAGAATCATCTAATCAATCAAATGAAAAAATTGTTGATGTTTCTTTCAAAGTCAACTGTAAAAAAATTGCTGCTGACCATGCTTATGATTTATATCAAGCAGTAACCCATTTGATTCCAAAAATTAACGATGTTAATAATTTGGCTATACATTCTGTTTACGGAGCAGAATCAGGGGCAGGATGGGAAAGACCAGAAACAGAAATATATTTATCAAAAAGAACTCGCTTTTGTATAAGAACTCCAATTGAATTTGCAGATGAGCTATTTAAATTAAATGAAAAAACCTTAAATATTGGTAAGTACGAAATGAAATTATCAAAACCAAATATTAAAAAATTAATTATAACTGATACTCTTTTTTGTAGGGCTGTTGTATTTAAAAATTATAGTGACGAGAATATTTTTCTAAAAAATGTTAATGATTTTTTAAAATCTATAGACATAAATATTAAAAAAATGCTTTGTGGTAAAGAACATATTATCAAAACACCAAATGGAAATTTGGTTGGGAAAACTCTATTAATCACAGATTTAGAAAAAAAAGATTCAATAAAAATTCAGGAAATAGGAATAGGTGTTGGAAAATTATATGGATGTGGTATCTTTTTACCACATAAAAGTATAGCACCTGTAGCTGTATCAAAAACAGATGAATAAAAGTAATAACGAGCAAGATTAGGAGATTAATATGCCTACAATAGAAATAGCTGGAAAACAAATTGAAACTACAGAAATGGGTTACCTCGTAAATGCCGAGGATTGGTCAGAAGAACTCGCTAGCGAAATTGCAAAGATGGAGAAACTAGAATTAACATCTAGACATTGGGATGTTATAAATCATCTAAGAGATGAATTCTTTAATAATGCAGGTAACCAGCCAAACACAAGAAAACTTGTTAAATTTTTTGAAAAACTTTGGGGTGAAAAGATTGACGCAAAAGTACTATATGATCTTTTCCCTGGAGATCCAAGTAAACAAGGCGGAAGAATATCTGGATTGCCAGAAAGCAGAAGAAAAGGAGGATATTAAGATATCCAATTTGGCTAGTGGATTTTATACTTCTAACTAGGTTATCATAGTTGAAATTTTTTATAGGGAAAAACAGAGATGAATAAAGATAAGCAAGATAAGATAAAGAAATTGCTTGAAATGCAAAAAAAATTCATTGCCTTGGATAGAGAAAAAGGCGTTGAGGCATCAGAGTATTTTGCACCTGATGATAGTTCTGAGATGTCCGGTTTTAAGGAGCAATATAGAGATTTAGCAATGGAAATTGTTGATCTAGCCCACGAAGAAAAAGGCTCTAAAAAATAACCATTTATGTATGAATTGAAAGTCATTCTTGGTGAAAACGAGTACCCTCTAAAAATCAAAGAAAATATTATTAATGACGCTCAATCTTTTTTTAGTAAAATGGACGCAGACATGGATAAAGGATGGCAAATGAGTAAAAGCTGGGTCGAAAACCCAAGTCAATTCCAAAGATGTCAAATTGCAGCAGACCGTCTATTTACTTCAATCCATTTAAATAAAAAAGAAACTGCAATAATGATGGCTGCCTATATTATTAATCAAATGCCGACAGTAAAAATTATTGATATTGATACAACTGGTAATATGAGTGAGACTTCTTTTTCTTAATTTTTAAGCAAAAACAATCCATGTTGTAGCGATATATTTTTGACCTGAAGATACAATCTGCCCCCTATGTTTATGAGTCCAAAATGGAGGAAATAAAATTAATTTACCTGTTTCGGGTTTTATAGAGAGATTTTGATTAAGAAATTCAGTCTTTCCTCCTTGGTCATCTGATAAGTCGTTTAAATAGAATATTGCAACTAACTGTCTTGAGCTAAACTCGTGGCTTCCTCCGTCTACATGCCAATGATAAAATTCACCAGAGTTTGTTCTTTGAATTGCATATCCCATATCCTTAAATGGCCCATCAAAAAAATCAAATTTATTTTTAAAAACGCTTAAGGAATTTGCTAATGCACTAAAAAGTAGCTGATCTACATCTTTCCAATTATCTTTACCACTTATAAAAAGATCTGTAGATCTTTTAATATTTAAATCTTCATTATAATTTTGTCCTATTTTCCCTTGATACTGTTCATCTGTTGAGCTTTCAAATCTTTGAATAATATTGGAACAATTATCTTTATTTAATGCATTTTTGAATTCAAATATAAATGAGTTAGGATTTATCTCTTTCATAATTAATTAATGTATAATGAAGTATTAAATTAAATGTTTAAATTTAAAATGAGTATACAAAGAATACATAGTGGTTGGAATCAAAAAGACAAAAAAAGACAAATTGGCCAAATTGCCAGTGCCGTCGCCGTTAGTATATGGAAAATATCAAAGAAAACTCTACTAAATTTAGAAAATGAAGGTTTTGATACTGAAACTTGGGCTGATAGACTTGAAATATTAAAGGAAGTATCTTGTTTTCAGGTATATGTAACAAATAACGAAATAAAATCCCTAGATAAGGAAAAAAAAATTAATTTCATAACAGATGTTGCAAAAAAGTTAAACGAAACTGTAAATATAAATCAAGTTGATTTAAAAATTGCAGAAGATCAAATAAAGACTAAATTCATTAATCTTTTGAATGAAAGACTTGAAGAATATTCCCAGCTTGTCTATGAAGACGAACCTAGTTATAAAGCAAGAATTATACTAGGAAATCATTTGATGATTCACATGGGAGAACTTGATAATAATTGGATAAGAATGTATGTTGTTGATCAAGAAGTTCCAAAAATACTTCTTTCTCTCAGAAGACCAATTAATTCTTTGTTAAAAAAATAATTTATTTTTTCCAATTGCCGATATTGGCCAAATTTTTTTCTTGGCCATCTGCATAACCCGCATCATATGCCTCAGTGGTTCTTGTCTCTTCTCTCGGTGGATGGCCCAAAAAGCCTCCTTGCCAACCTAGAATATATTCATCCTGAATTCCTTGCTCTTCCATTTTTACTACCGCATTTCTATATGTTTCGTTCATTTTATCCCTCAATGAAAATATTAAATTTGTGTGAATTATAAATCATTTTGCATTATAAAAAAAATCTTTTACTTTTCCACTTTTTATAACATCTTTTATTTTTATTGCCGCATCTTTAAAATCAATTTTTTTAATAATAGATAATGTTAAAGCTGAAGTGTAAATCAAACTATCTCTAGCTGGCCCATCTTTACCTTTTAATGCATCATTTCCTATTTCGACAACTTTTGAAGCAAAGTCATCAATATCGATATCACTTGATATCTCGTCAAGTTTTTTCCCCTCTTGTTTTTTTAAATCAGGTAATGGTACTCCTCTCATCTTGTGGTCTATAGATATATCTCTAGCATTAAATTTTATTTCTTTCATTTCGCCTGAGTCATTATAAAAGAAAATTTTTGCATCGCCCCTCAAAGAAGGCGAAACTCCTCCTTCAACTCCTTTAACCAAAATTGCTGATTCAAATCCTGATACTTTAGATAAATCAGAATAGACTGGTGGGTAAGCTGCATGAACATAACCAGTTAGTATGTGAGTTTTATTCTTTGCTCTAATTGGCCCAACTAAAACTTCAATGGTTGTTAAAACCGTTCGTTTAACCATCCTAGTTCTTAAATTAATTAAGTCATATAATGGTTTACAAAATTTTTCTTGGTCGATATATGACCAGCCCAAATCCTTATTACTTATCGCTTCAGAAGCTTCTTGTAAATTCTTATCAACATTAATTCCTGCAACCTGCAAAATTTTTTTTGTTGTTAATCCAAATTTTGGACCAACAGTTTCTACCCCGTGAGAGACACTTGGTAAACCAATTGCTGAAAAAACGGCTGGAAGATAAGCACTAATTGGTGTATTTCTTAAAAAGCCATTATAGGGTTCTGCTATATCAATTAACTCATTAACATCAGCAGTTATTATATTTGACTTATCAATTAGCGCTTTTAAAGAACCAATATTTTCATCCATTGTTTCCCTTTTCATTCGCATAGCGATTAAATAAATAGCAGCTTGAACAGAATCAACACTGTTATCTAAAATGCTTAGCATAGAGTTGTAACTATCTTCCTCTGAAATATTTTTACTAAACTCTGGTCCTGTTGCAACTTTTTGAATTGCCGCTCTCAATACATTTTTTGACAACTGAATCTCCTGAAATATTTTATTTTTATCATATTATATGTATATACTAATTAAAATAAATATTGTTAATGGGATATAAATTATGAAAAAAGAAGAAGTTGAGTTAAATAGCGGTTTAAGTGCATTTGAAGCAAAGCATTTTTCAAGAGCGATGCAATTACTTTCTCCTCTTGCGGAGGCAGGAAATACTGAAGCTCAGCATAGATGTGCCATAATGTACCAAAATGGATTAGGTAATAAAACAAATCAGCTTTTAGCTTTTAAATGGATGAAAGCAGCTGCTGAAAGTGGGCACGCACTAGCTCAACATGGTTTAGGTTTTATGTATATGGATGGCGATTGCGTTGAAAAAAATGGTGATGCTGCAGTATATTGGTACACAAAAGCTGCTGCTCAAGGCTTAGTTGGCTCATTAACAACTTTAGCAATGATGTATGAGGAAGGAAATCTTGTTAAACAAGACAAGGAAAAGGCAAAAGAATTACTAAAGCAGGCGGGTTTTTAAAAAAAATAAACAAGCTAATACTATTAGTGTAAAATTATATTATATATTTTTTTCATTGGGGGGCTTAAAAATGTATAGTGTTTATCAAAGGTTAAATAGATTATTCTATGCTATTACATTAATTTTATTCTTAATTCATCCATTCAATATAATTTACTTTTTTATTAAAGGTAAATCTTTCTTTGGATTCATTAGTAAATTTTTCCCCTATAATGAAAGCACTGTCGCCCTTGCTGCGCTTTTAATATTCCCTTGCTATTTATTAATTAGATGGGTAATAACTGGTAGATTTACAATCAAGCCTGCCTAACTATCGATTATATCTGTAACTGCTCCAGTAGATGCAGAAGAAACCTGAGATGCATATTTAGCTAAAACCCCTTTTTTATATTTACTTTTAAAAACAGGTAGCTTTTTAAACCTACTATTCATTTCTTTTTTACTAACTTTTAAAGTTATAGTTTGATTTTTTGCATCAATAATTATTTGGTCGCCATTTTTAATAACTGCAATTGGGCCTCTTGAAGCAGCTTCTGGAGCAACATGCCCAATTACAAATCCGTGACTTCCTCCAGAAAATCTTCCGTCTGTAATTAACGCAATATCTTTACCTAAACCTTTACCCATTATTGCACTCGTTGGTCCAAGCATCTCTCTCATTCCTGGACCACCTTTTGGCCCTTCATATCTTATAACAATAACATGACCTTTTTTAACCTTGCCACTAAGTATTGCTTTCATTGCCAATTCTTCCGAATTAAAAACTATTGCCTTCCCCTCAAAGACTAGACCCTCTTTGCCAGAAATTTTAGCAACTGCTCCTTCTGGAGCAATATTTCCGTAAAGAACTACAAGATGGCTATCTTTTTTTATTGGATTATCTAAAGATTTAATAATTTTTTGTTTTTTTGGATATTTTTTTACCTTACTTAAATTTTCTGAAATAGTTTTTCCTGTAACGGTCAAACAATCACCGTGTAACATTCCAGCATCTAGCAAAATTTTCATTAAGGGTTGTATGCCGCCAATTTTAACTAATTCAGACATCATATACTTACCACTCGGTCTTAAGTCACCGAGAACAGGAACTTTTTTCCCAATTTTTGTAAAGTCGTCCAGCTCTAATTTTACTCCAACTGCTTTTGCCATAGCTAAAAGATGTAAAACAGCATTTGTAGAACCGCCAAGAGTAATAACTACAGTTACTGCATTAATAAAAGCTTTTCTTGTCATAATATCTTTAGGTGTAATATTTTTTTTAAGAAGATAATTAATTGCTTTACCAGCGTTAATACAATCTATATTTTTTTCTTTTGATATTGCTGCTTGAGATGAGCTGCCAGGTAAACTCATTCCTAAGGCCTCAATAGCAGAAGCCATTGTGTTAGCCGTATACATTCCACCACAAGATCCAGGGCCAGGAATAGCATTCTCTTCAATAGTTTTTAGCTCTTTTTGTGAAATTTCATTTTTTGCATATTGTCCTACAGCCTCAAATACCGAAACAATATCAATTTTTTTATTCTTATAAATACCAGGCATAATAGTTCCACCATAAATAAATAAAGATGGCCTATTTAGTCTAGCTAAACCAATAAGACAACCTGGCATATTTTTGTCACATCCACCAATTGCAATCAAACCATCAAAACCTTCACAGCCTGCAACAGTCTCTATAGAGTCTGCAATTACTTCTCGTGAGACTAAAGAGTATTTCATGCCTTCAGTTCCCATTGATATACCATCTGATATAGTTATTGTATTAAATATAACTGGTTTTAAATTACTTGAAGACACCCCAGAACTTACAGATTTAGCTAATTTATTAATATGTGAGTTACAAGGAGTTACTTCACTCCAAGTTGATGCAATTCCTACTTGAGATATTTTAAAATCGTTATCATTAAATCCAACGCCGCGCAACATAGCTCTACTAGGAGCTCTTTCATAACCTTTAACAATATCACCTGAGAATTTTGTATTATTTTTCTTCATGATTTTTCAAATATTACGTAATGTTCTATATCTAGTTCTATTCCAATCGGCTCCCCGATTTTGTGATCGTGATGACTAGGTGCATAGCATAATAATGGGTATTTTTCATTATACAGCAACTTGTAAAGAAATTCCGCGCCTCTAAATTGTTTTTCTATTACAACTGCTTTTGTTTTACTCTCATCATTATGTATTACATCATCAGGTCTAAGAAGCATTTCTAAATTTTCTAATTTTCTCATCTCGCTATCAAGTTTTTCTAACTCTAAAACTCCTAGTGGCGTCTCAAATGTTCCATCATTTTTTTTCAATATTGGCAAGAAAATTCCAAGTCCAACAAAGTCTGCGACAAATTTATTTACTGGCTTATGATAAATATCATATGCATTACCAACTTGCTCTATATTTCCTTCATTCATTATTGCTATTTTATCAGCAAAATTAAAAGCTTCATTCTGGTCGTGAGTGACAATTACACTTGTTATAGATAACTCTTTTAATAAATCCCTTACATCTGAAACTAAACTTTCTTTTATATCTGCATCTATGTTAGAAAAGGGCTCATCTAATAAAAGAATTTCTGGTGATGCCGCTAAAGCCCTAATCAAAGCAACTCTTTGTTGTTCGCCTCCTGATAATTCATGAGGAAACTTATTTTTGCACTTATCAAGATTAACTAGTTCTAGGAGATAATTTACTCTGTCATTTTTTTCTTTTTTTGTTTTATTTTGAAGCCCAAAACCAATATTAGATTTAACATCCATATTTGGGAACAACGCATAATCTTGAAAAACCATACCCATTTTTCTATTTTGCACAGAGGTATTTTCTAAGTTATTTGAAATACATATTCCATCTTTTAAAATTGAACCCGAAATAATATCTTCAAATCCTGCTATTGCTCTTAGTAAAGACGTCTTACCACAACCACTAGGGCCTAATATACATCCAATTTCCGATTCATTTAAATCAAAATTTATATTTGAAAGAATTTTATTCTTATTATTATTATCTCCATAAGCTAAAGATAAATCAGAAATGATTAATTTTTTATTCATATAAAAATTATACCTTATTTCTTTTTCCTAATATATTTTTTGTAATAAATATTACAGGTATTATGCCAGCTAAAACAATCATTATGGCAGCATTTGAAGCGTCAACGATTTTCTCATCTGAGGCAAGTTCAAATGCTTTAACAGATAATGTATTAAAATTAAAAGGCCTTAAAATGGATGTAAGTGGTAACTCTTTCATAATATCAATAAACACAATTAAAAAACCTGTAAGCAATGAAGTTTTAAGCATTGGGAAATGTATTTTTTTTAATATAGTCTGTGTATTCGCACCCAAGGTTTTTGCTGCATCGTCTGTTGCTAAACTAATAGAATCTAATCCAGATTTTATTGTTCTAGAAGAAACCGTTAAAAACCTAATACAATAAGCAAAAATTAAAATAAAAAAAGTACCGCTAAAGATCAAACCGACAGAGAAATTGAATTTCGATATTAAAAATTGGTTAATATAATTATCGAAGGTTGCAAAAGGTATTAAAACTGCTATCGCTACTACTGGCCCAGGAATTGCATAACCAAGCGTAATAATTTGCATAAATTTATTAGTAATACTATTTGGACTAAGTCTCTTAATATATGTAACCAAAACAGATATTATTAAAATTATAAATGCTGAACAGAAAGCTAAAAAAATTGTATTTTTTACAATTTGAAAAAATTCACTATCCCACGCCTCATTTGACAAAAAAAACGACCAATAAATTAATTGCAAAAAAGGAATAATAAAACCAAATGTTAAAGGTAATAAACATATAGTAATAACAATGAATTTATTTTTATTTGATATAATTTTATAATTTAATTTTGATTGAGTTTTAATATTTTCAGCATAACGTACTTTTTTTCGTGAATACTGCTCTATAAAAACAAAAACAAAAACTATTGTAAGTAATAATGATGCCATTTGTGTTGCAGTAACTGTATCATTCATTCCAAACCAAGTTCTAAAAATACCAGTAGTAAATGTTGGTACGCCTAAAAATTCAACAGTACCAAAATCTGCTAATGCCTCCATCGCTGCTAATGTAACTCCTAAAATAATAGAAGGACGTGCCATTGGCATTGATACTCTAAAAAGTATTTGTAGTTGGGATGCGCCTAATATTTGGGAATTTTCATATAATTCTTTTGATTGCTCTAAAAAAGCTCCTCTAGCGAGAATATAAACATATGGATAAAGCACGAAAGATATCATAAGTATAGCGCCAGGAAGATTTCTTATGTCAGGCAAAAATCCAAAACTATCAATTATTCCAACATATGTTATTGCTATAATGTATGCCGGCATAGCCAATGGCATAAGTAAAAGCCATGAAATTAATTTCCTGAATGGAAAATCAAAAATTGAGGTTAGCCACGCGGTCACTGTTCCCATTATAAAAGTACAAAAACCTACTCCTAAAGCTAAAGCTAAAGAATTAAAAAAATAATCATAGAGAACATTGTCGATTATATGAAGCCAATTATCATTAAAGGGAAAGAAAATTGATGATGCCAAAAAAACAAATGGCACCATAAATATAACTGCAATAAACAACGCTATTCTTTCTAAACTTAAAATTTTAATCTCCTAATAATTATTGCCAACCAACTCTATCCATTAATTTTACTGCATTAGGATTTAAATCACCTAATTGATTTATAATTTCCTCATCAAGGATTACTTTTCCCCAACTTTCTAATAATTCATTTGTTTTAGCGGTCGAAAGAACAGGATATTCATAATTTGCTGTTGCATACCACTCTTGAGATTTTTTATTAAGTAAAAAAGTTATTAATTTGCGCGCGTTTTCTAAATTTTTAGAATATTTTGTTATTCCTACACCACTTACATTAACATGAGCTCCCCTGTTCTCTTGGTTTAAAAACATCAAGCTAACTTTGTTTGCAGCTTTTCTTTGAGCAACATCTTTTGATTTCAGCATAATTGCATAGTAATAGTGATTAACTATAGCAATATCACAATCATTTTTTGCTACAGCTTTAATCTGAGCTCTATCATTACCAGATGGTTTTCGTGCAAAATTCTTAACAACTCCCTTTATTAATTTTTCTGCATTTTTCTCCCCTTGATTTGCAATCAGTGAAGCAACTAAAGATTGATTATAAATATTGTTTGATGATCGAACACAGATCCTTTTGCTCCATTCATTATTCGCTAGGTCCTCGAAATTCTTAATATCATTATTTTTTATATTTTCTTTAGAAAAAATAATTGTTCTTATTCTTTTTGATAGAGCGATCCATTTATTATCTTTATCTATGTAATTCTTAGGTATTTTTTTAATAACTGGAAGATTGGATAGCGATTGAAGTAAATCCATTTTTTTTGCTCTATCGAGCCTACCAGCATCTACTGTTATTAAAATGTCTGCAGGCGAGCTTTTTCCTTCAGACTCAATTCTTTTTATAAGCGCATCGGATTTTGCTGTGACTAAATTCACCTTAATTCCTGTTTGGTTATAAAATTGATCTAAAAGTGGTTTTATCAGTTTAGCTTTTCTTCCAGAGTAAACATTTACCTCTGATGCACTAGTTATTGCAGGATAAATAGTAAATATTAATATTAATATTACATGCAAAGCTTTATAATTATTCAAAAAACGTGTATTTTGCATTTATATTTTCCTTGTGTTTTGGTTAAGTAGGTCAAAATGATAATACTTCTCATTTGCATATGCAAATGAATATAAAATGACAATTTTGGAGTCGTATATTATGTCAATGTCTGATAAAGATGGTTTTATTTGGTTTGATGGAAAAATGGTCCCTTGGAGAGAAGCTAAGGTTCATGTTTTAACTCATACCTTGCATTATGGTATGGGTGTTTTTGAGGGTGTTAGAGCATACCAAACTAATTCTGGTACTGGGATATTCAGGCTAGAAGATCACACCAAAAGGTTAATAAATTCTGCAAAAATTTTGGGTATGAAAATTCCTTACTCTCAGCAAGAAATTGAGGAAGCACAAAAACTTGTAGTTGAAAAAAATAATTTAAAATCTGGTTACATACGTCCAATGTGTTTTTACGGTTCTGAAGGAATGGGCTTAAGGGCTGATAATTTGAAGGAACATTTAATAGTTGCCGCTTGGGAGTGGGGATCTTATTTTAGCGAAGATAATTTAAAAAATGGAATACGTATTAAAACATCTTCATACACAAGACATCATGTTAATGCAACAATGTGTAAAGCGAAGGCGAATGGTAATTATATAAATTCAATGCTTGCTCTTCAAGAGGCATTAAACTGTGGATATGATGAAGCGCTACTCTTAGATGTAAATGGATATGTTTGTGAAGGAAGTGGTGAAAATATTTTTATTGTCAGCAATGGGAAAATATATACGCCTGAAGTTAATTCTGCTTTAGATGGAATAACAAGAAGAACTGTTATGCAAATTGCAAAAGATGAAGGCATTGAGGTAGAAGTAAAACAAATTACAAGAGATGAGATTTATATCGCTGACGAAGCATTTTTTACTGGCACTGCAGCAGAAGTAACACCGATAAAAGAATTAGACAATAGGTCGATAGGAAATGGATCGCGCGGACCAATAACTGAAATACTACAAAAAAAATTTTTTGATATTGTTAATGGAAAATCAAAAAAATATAATGAATGGTTGACGATAGTTAAGCAATAAAATGTCTTCTAGTAAAAAAAATAAAACTAGTATTAGTATTAAAAAAAGCGATTTACCTTTGAGTTGCCCCAGAGAAAATTATTTAAAATTATCTCATCCAAAAATTTTTTTACCTATTGATAAGCAAGTAGAAAAAAAAATCGAATGCCCTTATTGCTCAACATTATATAAATTAATTGAAGATGATTAACTATATTTAATCTAAGATGCTAATTTCCATCATTATTACAACCTATAACAGCCCAGATTATCTTAGAGTTTGTCTAAATTCTTTTACACATCAAACTGACAAAAATTTTGAAATCATAATAGCCGATGATGGCTCTACAAAAGAAACAAAAAATGCTATTAAAGAATACAATAATAATAATTTTAAAATATTTCATGCATGGCACGAAGATCAAGGTTTTAGAGCAGCAAAAATTAGAAATGAAGCAGTAAAGCTCTCTTCAGGAGAATATTTAATTTTTGTGGATGGGGACTGTATTGCTTTTAAAGATTTTGTTAAAAATCATAGATCATTATCCGAAAAAGGTTACTTTTCCAGAGGTAATAGAGTTATGACGTCAGAAAATTTTACAAAAGAAATAATTAATAAGGATATTAATATCAATGATATTTGTTTTGCAAATTTCATAAAACTAAGAATTCAAAAAAAAATTAATAGGCTTATTCCTTTTTTTAGAATTAATAAATATCCATTTCGTAAAATATTAAAAAAAAAATGGAAAGGAGCAAAAACTTGTAACTTAGGTGTTTGGAGAAATGATTTCAAAAATATTAATGGATATGATGAAAATTATATAGGATGGGGTAGAGAAGATTCTGATTTCGTAATAAGACTAATTAATAGCGGTGTATATAGAAAAGAAGCTACTTTTTCTACTGGATTATTACACCTAAATCATAAAATTAATAGTAGAGAAAACTTTTCTAAGAATGATAAACTATTACATGAAGCAATTTCTATGAAAAAAAAATTTATTAAGAATGGTTACAGGAAATGAGTCTATTTAAAAAATCAAAAATTCTAATAATTGGTGACGCAATGCTAGACAAATATACTTTTGGAAGTACTAATAGAATATCTCCTGAAGCGCCAGTGCCAATTTTTAAAATCGAAAAAGAAATTTTAAAACCTGGTGGGGCTGCAAATGTTGCAGCAAATGTTAGAAGTCTAGATATGCAAACTGATTTAATAGCAAATGTCGGTGTCGATAATAATGGGAGAATTCTGAAGAAGTTGATAAAAGATCTAAAAATTAACTTATTTTCAAAAGCAGATAAAAATTATAAGACCGTAACTAAAACCAGGATAATTTGTAAAAATCAACAATTAATAAGGATTGACGATGATTGCGAATTAAATGAAAATAAAATATTAGGTAAAGATATTGAAAAACTCATAAAAAATTGTGATGCAATTATTTTTTCAGACTACAATAAAGGTTCCCTAGGAAATATTAGTCAACTTATTAGAATATCAAATAAATTTAAAAAACCAGTATTTATTGATCCTAAAGGAAATAATTTTGAATGTTATAAAAATTCATTTGCCATAACACCTAATTTAAAAGAATTTGAAAATATTGTAGGTCCTTGTAAGAATCATGCTGAAATTGTTAAAAAAGCAACTAACTTATCAAAAAAACTAAATATTAATTCAATTTTAGTTACTCTAGGTCCTGATGGAATGATACTAGTATCAAAGAATAAAAAATATCAACACATTAAAGCTACTTCAGAAAAAGAAGTTTTTGACGTAACTGGCGCTGGTGATACTGTCATAGCCGTATTATGTGCTGCATATATTTCATCAAAGAGTAAAGATCTTAATTTTGCAGCAAATATAGCAAACATTGCTGCTGGAGAAGTGATAAAAAAACTAGGGGCACAATCTATTAATAAAGATGAACTTACATCTTTGGTATACAACGATTTACATTTAGAAAGTGAGTTAGAAATTGAATATTATAATAAATTAGATGAGCTTGATGACTTTGATAGAATAATTAAAAATCCAAAGGATCTAAAGGAAATCTTATCTCTTATACGTTCTCTTGGTTTTTCTATTGGATTTACAAATGGTTGTTTTGATATTTTGCATAAAGGTCACACAGCATATTTAGATAAAGCAAGAAATTCAGCAGATTTTTTAATAATAGGTGTAAATGACGACAATTCTGTGAAAAAGCTAAAAGGAAGCAAAAGACCAATCAACAAAATTAAAGATAGAATGGAAATGCTTAGACGAATTACTCTTGATGATGCTTTCATAATAAAGTTTAACGAGCTAACACCAATTAAGTTAATTAGAGAGATTAAACCAAATGTTCTTATGAAAGGTGGGGACTATAAAAAAAATGAAATTGTTGGTAGTGAATTTGTAATAAAAAATGGCGGTATTGTAAAAATAATTCCTTTTGTAGAAGGATGCTCAACATCAAATATAATTAAAAAAATAAATAAATTATCTGACTAAAATATATGTCTCAAGAAAAAATTCTCATTATTCCACAAAACTGGCTAGGTGATGTAATAATGTCACAAGTACTTATAAAAAAAATAAAGTACGAAAAATCCAACGCAAAAATACACATATTAGTAAATTCAAAATTCAAAGATTTAGCAAATAGAATGAACGAAGTAGATAAAGTTTTAGAATTAGATTGTAGCCATAAAGAATTTGGTTTTATAAAAAGATATAAATTAGCAAAAAAAATTAGTAATTCATATGATCACAGTATTGTTCTATCAAGATCAATAAAATCTTCGCTAATACCTTTTATGGCGAATATTAAAAAAAGAACTGGAGAACTTGGAGAGTGTAGGTTTATTTTAGTTAATGATATTAAAAAATTTACTAAAAGTTTCAGAAGAAGAACTGCAAATAGGTATTTATCTATGTATGGTAATGCTGAAATTTCTGTGAAAAAAAATTATTATCCTAGTCTTAATAAAAATGAAAAAAATCTTGAAAGACTAGTAAAAAAATTTTCTATCAATACTTCTAAACAAATAGTTATTTTCGCCCCAGGAGCTGCATTTGGTCCCTCAAAGATGTGGCCGCAAAAAAAGTTTTTGGACTTAGCAAATAAAATAAATGACAATTATTTAATTCTTGTTATGGGAACGCAGGAAGAAGAGAAATTAGGTGGTATCATATGTGAAAATAATACACAAAGATTAAACTTATGCGGCAAAACAACCATAGTTGACGCTATTGATTTAATGCACTTATCAAAATTTTGTGTTTCAAACGACTCGGGATTAATGCATTTGTCTGCAGCTACAAATACTAAAACAATATCAATATACGGATCAACATCTCCTGTGTATACACCGCCATTAACTGAAAATAAACATATTTTTTATAAAGAGCTATCGTGTAGTCCTTGTTTTAATAAAAGATGTAAATTTAACCACTATGATTGTTTGAATAATATCTATGCCGAAGATGTATTCAAATCACTTAAATAGTTTTTTAAACCTTCTGCTAAACTTGAAAATTTATAACTGTACCCAGCTGCTTGCAATTTTGTTATATCTGCTTGTGTAAAATTCTGATACTTTGGGATCAATTTTTCTGGCATTTCTATATAGTTTATTCTTTTATCTTTGTCTTTATAAAATTTAAAAATATTACTTGCAATAGCATTAAAAGATTCTGCATTACCTGTGCCTACATTATATACGTCGTGGCATGATTCTTTCATGAAAAAAATATTTACTGAGACAATATCATCTATATAAATAAAATCTCTTTTTTGTTCACCGTCAGCATAGCCACCAGTTCCCTTAAATAAGGATATTTTTCCAGTAGTTATATATTCTTGATTCATCTTATATGCCATTGAAGCCATTTTTCCTTTATTTTCTTCTCCATCTCCATATACATTGAAATATCTTAACCCAACTGCTGGGTAGTCCTGTTTCATAATGAATTTATCAAATAATAACTTTGACTCTGCGTAAATATTTAATGGCGATTCATTTTTAGATATTTCTTTTGAATCTTCGTTTAATCCATATACTGAAGCACTTGATGCATATATAAATTTAGCTTTATTTAATTTTGCGATTTCAAAAATTTTCTTGGAATACTTATAATTTATATCCATCATATATTCTGTATTATATTCCATAGTATCTGAGCAAGCACCCTGATGAAAAATAAATTTAATATCATTTAAATTATTTAGATCGTCGTAATGCCTGTATTCAACAAAATCTAATTTACTAAATCTTTTTGGATCTGGGTTTTTTTCTTTATCATCGATTAAAATTAAATCACTTATATTCATCTGATTTAATCTTTTTGCAATATTGTAACCAATGAACCCTGCTGCGCCTGTAACTATAATCAAATCTTATTCTCCTCAAAAAAATATCTATCAATTTTTTCTATTACATCTGTAACTGAAATAAGTTTCATGACGTCTGGATGATTATTTTTATATCTCCAGGGTGCTTGCTCAAATTTCAAGCCAGAATATTTTTTTAATGCCTCTTGATATTTATCAATACACAGATTTCTACTGTTGTATGGTCCAGCTCTAACAATATTTGTAACTCCGTATAAACCAATAACAGAAGTATCAACACAAGTCGCCATATGAATCGGCCCACTGTCTGGACTTATTAAGAGCTCTGAGTGTCTAATCAATGATAATAAGTAATGTAAATCAGTTTTTCCAGATAAATTATATGGTTTTACTTTCATATTATTTGCTATTTTTTTAACAAAATCCTTTTCTTTCTTATCTGAAGAAGAAGATATAACACATTGTAGTCCATATTTTTCACAAATATAGTCGGCAGACTTTATATATCTATCAACTAACCAATTTCTATTACTGCTTCTTGAGCAAGGACTAAGTAAAAAATATTTTTTCTTTAAATAGGGAAATTTCTCATATAGATCTTCTTTTGAAACTTTTTCATTTAATTTCCATTTATAAATATAGTTCTCTTTATCTATATTTAATATATTAAGAAAACTTAAAAAAACATCTACAACATGAGAATGTTGTTGATTTTTAATTTTTTTATTTGAAAAAAGACTATGTAAATCACTAGATCTTTTTTTATCATAACCTAATTTAATTTTAGATTTTATTAATAAGCTTATAATATTTGCTCTTAATGATACCTGCATAATAAAAAGGATATCAAATTTAATGCGGCATAATTGATTTGCAATTCCAATATATGATTTCCAAGTATTACTTTTATCAAATATAATAAATTCTATACCATTTATTTTGCCTAAAAAATCTGCTTCATTTTTCCCAATTATCCAAGTTATTTTAACGTTTGGGTAATTTTTCTTAAGCGTATTTATAAATGGCAACATATGACAGATATCACCTAAAGAAGATGTTCTTAAAATACATATATTTTCTATTTTTTGGTTCATATTATGCATATAATAAATAATGGACAAAATTTATAATAAAGAGAACTCATATATTCAGTATGATCAAGATATATTCGATCAACTTCCAGTTAGTTTATTTGATTATGATTATATCGCTAATAAAGGACTAATCAAATCTGAAGCTCAAGGTAGAGGTAAAACTATAGAATTTGAATATCAAAAAAAAAGATATTTTTTAAAAAATTATATAAGAGGAGGTCTGCCATCTAAACTTATCTATAACAAATATTGGTTTAGCACGATAGCATCAACACGAGCAGTACTGGAGTATAATTTTCTACTTAATCTTTTAAAATTTAATTTACCGGTTCCAAAGCCAGTTGCTTTGCAAATTATTCGTGAAAAATTTTTTTATAAAGCAAATATAATCACTTGTAAAATTGAAAATGAAGGAACTTTATATGAATTTATAAAAAGTAAAAAAATGAATAAAAAACTTTGGAGTAATTTATACAAAACGTTGAATAATTTTTATTTACAAAATGTATATCACTCTGATTTAAATTCAAAAAATATAATCATTGACAAAAAAAATAATATTTATTTAATTGATTTTGATAAATCATATTTTTTTCAAAATAAAAAGTTATTTTTTAAAAGTTTGAAGAGGTTAGATAGATCTTTAAAGAAAATAAAAATTTATAATAATGAGTTTTCAGAATTTATAGAAAAATTTTATACTAATTGATAATTTTTTGTTCTTTTAGTATTTTTAAGTAGTTATCAAGAACGTCATTAAATTTTAATGTATAATTTTTTGCAATACTACCCATTTGATCAAGTACTAGGTCATCTAATTTATAAATATCATTAACTTGTTTTGCAATATTTTGCTGAACGGGTGTCCACTTATCATCCTCTATAATAGTTATTCCTTTGTCTTTTCTTAAATTTATTATTTCTTCATAAAAATTATCTATATTAGGTCCTACAATAATTGGTCTACCGTATGTAGAAGGCTCTATTATATTTTGAACTCCACGCTTAGAGTATCCCCCTCCAACATAAATCAACCGTGCACCATAATAAAATTTTGGTAAATCTCCAAAGGTATCTAGTATTAAAACTCCTGAAAATTTTTCATCTAAATATTGTTTATTTTCTTTTAATTCACTGAAAATGTGAATTGCAACATTGTTCGACTTAAAAAATTTATAAATTTCATTTGCTCTTTCAATGTGTCTTGGAGCAATGACCACAATAAATCCTGAAGTTACTAGGTCTACTATTAAACTTAAAAAATATTTTTCATCCGGATAATGAGTTGAGGCCATTAATAAATATTTACCTTTTTGATTCTCGTGGATTCTGGTTTTTTCTAAAAATGTTAGCTTATTTATTTCTGAATATTTATCTAACTCATCAAGTGTTTTTCTATTTTTTTCATAATTCTTTTTATTTCTAACTGACGATAAGTCATCAGTGTAATCAGGAATATATGAATATTTTAAATTACCAATTGTTAATAATTTATTTTCTTCTACACCTATACTTTCATACTTTTCTTTCTCATATCCTGACTTACATAATATAATTTTGCAGCAAGCTAATGCTTTCTTATAGTTTTCTTTTATAAAGCTTGAGCCTGATATAATGTGTTTAGATATCCTTGCGTTTATAACTGCTATGTTAATACCATTTTCATAGCAAATTTGATAAAAATTAGGCCAAATCTCAGTTTCATATATCAAAACAGTTTTCACATTTAAATTCTTTAGCCACAAACCTACAATAAATCTATAGTCAAATGGGAAATAAACTATATCTAAATCTGGAAAAAGCTCTTTCGCTCTATTTTTTCCGGAAATTGTATTTGTAGATATCACAATATTATTTGATTTACTTGTTTCATTAATAAAATTTCTTGCACCATTCACTTCTCCTAATGATGCACAATGGATACATAAATTATTTATATTTTTTGTTTTTAAAATTGACCCGAATTTATTTTCAATGAAGTTCCAGTCTCTTTGTTTTATTGATTCAAATAGTGCATATATAAAAACAAATGGGAAAATTAAAAACAGTATAATTTTATAAAGTAATCTATATATCATTTAATTTAACCAACTATTTATAATTTCAATATCTTCAATGGACAAAGTACCTATTGATTTTTTTAATTTTAATTTACTAACTAGATATTCGTATTTTGCTTTTGAAAAATCTCTTTTTGCTTTAAACAAATCTTTTAAAGCAAGCAAAACATCTGTTGTTGATCGAGTTCCTACTTCAAAACCTGCTTGATTATACTCAACTGAAAGTTGATTTGAATCCAATGCTTTTTTTGAAGCATTAACTTTACTAATACTTGATTTAAGATTTAAAAACGCTTGTCTTGTATCTCTTATTACTTCCCTTTTCTTTTTTAATAAATCGTACCTTGATTTTTCTGCTAAATATGATGCTTGCTTGCTACTATAATATGTATTACCTCCAATAAATATTGGTATTTTCAACTCTAAACCTATGTAATCGTTATTTGATTCAAATGCTCCAGATGTACCTCCGCCCTTGTCTGTTTCTTTTATTGTTCCATATATATCAAGTGTGGGAAAATGTTTAGATCTTTCATACTTTACATTTGAAACCGCTGCATCATACTCTTTTTGCGCGGCAAGCAGTTCTAAATTTTGTGTTTTAGCAAAATCTTCCCAAGATTTTATATTATTTGGATCTGGATTTTTTGCATTAATATCAATTTTTAAAACTGCAAAATTATTAAATTGTTTCCCAGTTAAAACATAAAGTGATTCTTTTGCAATATCACTTTTATTCTCTGCCTCTATAAATTTTGTTTCTATCAAATCATATGAAGCTTGAGCTTCCGCGTAATCAGTCATAGCAATTAATCCAACTTCCAGCCTTTTTTTAGATTCTTCAAGTTGAGATCTTATGGCCTCTTTTTCTGATCTCACGAAGTTAATATTATCAATTGAATCTAAAATGCCAAAATATGCTTCTGCTACTCTAATAATTAATTCTTGCCTTGCGGAATCTCTTACTGCAACAGATTTTGCTACAATGTATTCCGATTTTTCTAAAAGAGTAAATAAATCTCTTCTGTATAATGGCTGTTTTAAATTTATACTGTATTCATCCGTTGTATATTGTGATGTTGCTGAGGTACTTCCGTATACTGATCCGTCAATGGATTCTCTCGTTCTTTGACTACTAGCATTAAAATTTAAATTTGGTAATAAAAATGATCTTGCTATTGGATACTCTTGCATATTCGCTTGATGCTTTGCTTCTGATGCTAATAACTCAGGATCGTTTTTAATAGCAACTTTATAAACTTCTATTAAATCTGCTGCTTGGGAAACAGTAAATGAAGAAGCATAAAAATTAAATGAGATTAAAATGTATAAAAAATATTTCATTATTTGTTTCCTAGTAAATAGGCATTTTTTTATCTACGGTTTTTGCCCAAGAATCAATACCGCCTCTTAAATTTATGATATTTTTAAAATCATTTTGTTCAAAATAAATCCCTACCATTCTGCTTCTAACACCATGATGACATATAAAGGCAATTGTTTGATCTTCATCAAAGTCTAACATTTTATTTTGAATTTCAGATATAGGTATATGAACAGAATCTTTAATTGAAACAACATTGTATTCCCAATTTTCTCTAACATCTACTAATATGATTTTTGGATTTTGAATAATAAATTTGTTTAGCTCAATCGCTGTCATTTCAATCATAAATGATATTATACTAAAAAATTAAATCTTTTCTTTCATTTATATTTTCCAATGGTTCTATCAATGTTTCAAACAATTGTCTACAAATGACTTTATCTGTTGACACCCGACTAATTATATTTGCAGTCATTACAGGGTTTTTTCCTATAACCACAAACATTTTTCCATCTAGGTTTAATAGGTTTTCTAGTTTTTTTATTCTTGAAACAATTGAGCCAGTGATAATAATTGCATCATAATTTTTTTCTGGTATCCAATTTGAATAGATATCTTTATTCAAGTAATTAATATTGTGAATATTATAAGAACTATGGATTTTTTTTGCCCTTTGTATCATATTCTTGTTTATATCTACAGTATCTACTGAATGCCCCATCATTGATAAACAGCAAGTAAGATAACCACTTCCTGTTCCTACTTCTAAAACTCTATCAGTTTTTTTTATTTTTAAAGATTGCAATATCTTTCCAATCATAACTGGCCTAAGCATTGAATAATTTCCATACAAGGGAACATCATATTCTGAGTAAGACAAATTCATGTATTTTTCGGGTATGAAATCTTCCCTATTAATTTGCGAAATACAATCAATTGTTTTTGCGCAATTTATCCCTTCCGGCTTTAATTGGCTTTCAATCATATTAGTTTTTGCTATTTGCATATTTCTCTCTTTTTTCACTTATTTAGTACTAAATCAAATACACTTGCAAACTTCTTATAGGTCAGATAAGTTTATTGTGTTAACAGTTTTTTGCAACAATTAACGTTTAAATTATATTAAAACTTTTTTATAAATATATTGTACTATAGGGATATCATGACCATTAGAAATAACATAAAAAACGAAGAAAAGAGCATTGAGCTTAGCAAAAACTCTTCAGAAGCATTAAAAATTCAAAATCCTTGCCATAGAAAAATCTATATTCCTATGCATACTGACTCTGATATTAAAGTTGGCATGAAAGAGATACTTCAACACCCAACAAAAAACCCTGACGGAACATTGACAGAAAACCCTCCTATTCCGGTATATGATACCTCTGGGCCATACTCAGATGATAATTATGATATAGATCTAAAAAAAGGAATAAATAAAATTAGGCAAAAATGGATTGATGAAAGATCAGAAAAATTTGAAAATAACTGCACACAAATGCATTTAGCAAAAAAAGGAATAATTACACCAGAAATGGAGTACGTCGCAATTCGAGAAAACATCCTTCTAGATAGGATAGCAAACGATGACGAATACAAAAGTTTAATTAAACAGAAGGATGGTGATTACTTTAAAGATAAAACTCTTATTACAGCAGAGTTTGTAAGACAAGAGATAGCCGAGGGAAGAGCTGTAATTCCTGTAAATAAAAATCATCCGGAATCCGAACCAATGATTATTGGAAGAAATTTTTTGGTAAAGGTTAATACAAATATAGGAAATTCAACTATTTCATCTTCAATTGAAGAGGAGGTTGAAAAAATGATTTGGTCAACAAGATGGGGTGGAGATACATTAATGGACTTATCTACTGGCAAAAACATTCACGAGACTAGGGAATGGATAATGAGAAATTCTCCAGTTCCAGTTGGGACTGTCCCCATTTATCAAGCGCTTGAAAAAGTAAAAGGTAGAGCTGAAAAACTTACTTGGGAAATATATAAAGAAACTCTTTTGGAGCAGGCTGAGCAAGGAGTAGATTACTTTACTATCCATGCTGGCGTATTAAAAGATTATATTTCGCTAACAAAAAATAGAACAACAGGAATTGTATCTCGAGGTGGCTCAATAATGGCGAAATGGTGTTTAACGTACGATAAAGAAAATTTTACGTATACGCATTTTGAAGAAATTTGCGAAATAATGAAGCAATATGATATTACTTTTTCTTTGGGTGATGGTTTAAGGCCAGGATCTATTGCAGATGCAAACGATGCGGCTCAGTTCGCTGAATTAAAAACTCTTGGAGAATTAACCAAAATTGCTTGGAGACACGATGTGCAAGTAATGATTGAAGGTCCAGGTCACATTCCTATGCATTTAATTAAAGAAAATGTAGAAAAAGAAATGAAAGAGTGCTCAGAAGCACCATTTTATACATTAGGGCCACTGACAACAGATATTGCCCCTGGTTATGATCATATAACTTCTGCTATTGGAGCAGCCATGATTGGTTGGTATGGCACTGCAATGCTATGCTACGTCACGCCAAAAGAGCATCTTGGGTTACCTAATAAAGAAGATGTGAGAGATGGAATAATTTCATATAAAATTGCTGCTCATGCCGCAGATTTAGCAAAAGGAAAATATGCTGCCCAACTTAGAGATAATGCTCTTTCTAAAGCTAGATTTGAATTTAGATGGGAAGATCAATTTAACCTTGGTTTAGATCCTGAAAAAGCAAAAAGTTATCACGACGAAACTCTTCCGCAAGAGCCTGCAAAAGATGCTCATTTCTGCTCCATGTGTGGACCAAATTTTTGCTCTATGAAAATAACTCAAGATATAAGAGACTACTCAAAAAAGAATAGTGTTATAGAAATCAAAGATATCTCAAAAACAAAAGGTTAAATTA
>CACEJE010000014.1 GCA_902559815.1 uncultured Thiothrix sp. | reverse complement strand
AATTGCGCCATCAGGTAAATTATAATCCATTTTTCCTTTTGAATTAGATAATTGAATTATTGGTTTAATATCTTTTGCTCCACTTCTATTTTTTGAATCTATAACAATTGTTGAAGATAGTCCTGTGATTTCATCTGTTTTTTTATTTACTGTTACACCATCTTCAAAGTCTATAAGTTTTGCTTTACCAGCAAATTCAGTAACTATTGGTCTTGTATGAGGATCCCAAGTTGCGATAGTTTGACCTGCTTCAACTTTATCTCCCTCATTAACTGATAAAGAAGAACCGTAAGGAATTTTGTATAACTCTTTTTGTCTTCCAGCGTCATCAACAATCGCAAGTTCAGCTGATCTAGTTATTGTTATATTTGTTTTATCTTTTTTCTTGATAGTTTTAATTTTTTTAAACTTAATTAATCCATTTGTTTTTACCATTATGCTGTTTGTAGCAACTGAACCACTAGCTGCACCGCCAATATGGAATGTTCTCATTGTTAATTGAGTACCTGGTTCACCAATTGATTGTGCTGCCATAACTCCAACTGACTCCCCTTCGTTAACTAAATGCCCTCTAGCTAAATCTCTTCCGTAACACATTGAGCAAACACCATGTTTTAGTTCACACGTAATAGCTGTTCTAACTTTCACTTCGTCTATTCCATTTTCATCAAGTTCTAAGGATATTTTTTCATCTATTAAAGTTCCAGCTTTTAAAACATAATCTTTATTAATAGGAGAGACTACATCATCACATAGCACTCTTCCTAAAACTCTCTCTGAAAGTTGAACTGTAACATCTCCGCCCTCAATGATAGGCCTAATAACAACCCCTTCTGAGGTTCCACAATCTTTTTCTGATACAACTAGATCTTGAGCAACGTCTACTAACCTTCGTGTTAAATAACCTGAATTAGCTGTTTTAAGAGCAGTATCTGCTAAACCTTTTCTTGCTCCGTGAGTTGAAATAAAATACTGAAGAACATTAAGACCCTCTCTAAAATTCGCAGTAATTGGTGTCTCAATAATCGAACCATCTGGTTTAGCCATTAATCCACGCATTCCAGCTAATTGTCTAATCTGTGCAGCTGAACCCCTAGCTCCAGAATCTGCCATCATAAATATAGAATTGAAAGATGGTTGCTCTATGTCTTTTCCTTCAGAATCTTTTTTTATATCTTTTCCTAATTTTTTCATCATTGCCTTAGCTACCTGATCATTTGTTTTAGACCATATATCAACAACTTTATTATATCTTTCACCTCTAGTAACAAGACCAGATTGATACTGCATTTCAATTTCTTTTACATCATCATCTGCTTTTGAAATTATATCTGCCTTTTCCTCTGGAATAATCATATCGTCCAAACAAAATGATACACCTGATTTAGTTGCGTATTCATAACCCATGTACATTAACTTATCAGCAAATATTACTGTTGCTTTTAAACCAAGAACCCTATAACAAGTATCAATAGCGCCTGATATTGACTTCTTATCCATATTTTTATTTATTAATTCAAAGGGTAATCCTTTTGGAAGAATTTTTGAGAACAAAGCTCTGCCAACGGTAGTCTCAACTCTTTTATTTACGAATTCTGTTTCACCAGTATTAATTATATTCATCCTCACGTGAATTTTTGCATGTAAATCTGCTTCTCCTGCATAATAGGCTCTTGAGACTTCGTCAATATTAGAAAAAATCATTCCTTCACCTTTAACATTTATATCCTCTCTTGTTAAATAATAAATTCCAAGAACAATGTCTTGAGATGGAACAATAATTGGTTCGCCATTTGCAGGTGACAAAATATTATTTGTCGACATCATTAAAGATCTTGCTTCAAGCTGAGCCTCTATTGACAATGGAACATGAACAGCCATTTGGTCCCCATCAAAATCAGCATTAAATGCTGCACAAACCAATGGATGAAGTTGAATAGCTTTACCCTCAATTAAGATTGGTTCAAAAGCTTGGATACCTAATCTATGGAGAGTAGGGGCTCTATTTAGTAATACAGGATGCTCTCTTATTACCTCATCAAGAATATCCCAAACTTCTGCACCCTCTTTTTCAACTAATTTTTTTGCAGCTTTTATTGTAGTAGCTAAACCTCTGGTATGTAATTTACTAAATATAAATGGCTTGAAAAGTTCTAATGCCATTTTTTTTGGAATACCACATTGATGTAACATTAAAGTTGGTCCGGTTACAATTACCGATCTACCTGAGTAGTCAACTCTCTTGCCTAATAAATTTTGCCTAAACCTTCCTTGTTTACCTTTGATTAACTCTGCCAAAGACTTAAGAGGTCTTTTGTTACTTCCTGTTATCGCTCTACCTCTTCTACCATTATCTAATAAAGCATCAACAGCTTCCTGTAACATTCTTTTTTCATTTCTTACAATTATATCTGGGGCATTTAATTCTAACAATCTTCTTAATCTATTATTTCTATTAATAACTCTTCTATACAAGTCATTTAAATCAGAAGTTGCAAATCTTCCTCCATCTAGTGGAACCAGAGGTCTTAAATCTGGCGGAAGAACAGGTAATGATCTTAAAATCATCCACTGAGGTTTATTACCTGAAGTAATAAAGTATTCAACCAATTTCAATCTTTTTGTTAATCTTTTTATTTTTGCTTCGGATTTTGTGGATTCGAGTTCTTCTCTCAATTTAACTTTTTCCTCAGATAAATCTAAAGCATCAAGCATATCTAAAATTGCTTCAGCTCCCATTTTAGCTACAAAATCATCGCCATATTGTTCTATTGCTTCATAATATGTTTCGTCTGATAAAAGCTGGCACTTTTCTAAATCTGTGAACCCTGGATCAATTACAACAAATGCTTCGAAATATAAAATTCGTTCAATATCGCGAAGAGTCATATCTAATAACAAGCCGATTCTTGAAGGTAAAGATTTTAAAAACCAAATGTGTGCAACTGGGCAAGCAAGTTCTATATGCCCCATTCTTTCTCTTCTAACTTTAGTTAATGTTACTTCAACACCACACTTCTCACATACAACACCACGGTGTTTTAATCTTTTGTATTTCCCACATAAACATTCATAATCTTTTATCGGACCAAAGGTTTTTGCGCAAAATAAACCATCTCTTTCCGGTTTAAATGTTCTGTAATTAATAGTTTCAGGTTTTTTTACCTCTCCGAATGACCAAGATCTAATCATTTCAGGAGATGCTAGTCCGACTCTGATAGCATCAAAATCATCGGTTGTTGTTTGTTGTTTAAAAAAACTTATCAAATCTTTCATTCTAAATCATCCTTTTCAAGTTCAATATTAATACCCAGAGATTTAATTTCTTTCATCAAAACATTGAATGATTCTGGCATTCCAGCGTCAATATTTTGCGTATCATCAACAATATTTTTATACATTTTATTTCTACCGGAAACATCATCAGACTTTACTGTTAACATTTCTTGAAGAGTGTACCCTGCGCCATAAGCTTCTAACGCCCAAACTTCCATCTCTCCAAATCTTTGCCCCCCCGAATTGAGCCTTTCCGCCTAAAGGTTGTTGTGTTACTAAGCTATAAGGACCAGTTGATCTTGCATGCATCTTATCATCAACTAAATGATTTAATTTTAAGACATTCATATATCCTACTGTTGTCTCTCTATCAAAGTATTCGCCAGTTCTTCCATCAATTAATTTTGCTTGGCCTGATTCTGGTAAATCAGCGAGTCTTAACATCTCTTTTATTTCCCCTTCATTTGCCCCATCGAAAACAGGAGTTGCCATAGGAACACCATTTCTTAAATTTTTTGCTAAATTTATAATTTCTTCATCAGTAAAGCTCTTAAGATTCATTTTTTCATTAGCACCAACACTATATATTTTTTCTAAAAATGACCTAATGTTAGATACCGAACTATCATCATCTAACATTTTGCCAATTTTTATACCTAGTCCTTTTGCCGCCCATCCTAAATGTGTTTCAAGTACCTGGCCAACATTCATTCGTGATGGAACACCCAATGGATTAAGTACTACATCTACTGGTGTACCGTCTTCCATGTGAGGCATATCTTCAACTGGAACAATCATTGAAATAACACCTTTGTTTCCGTGTCTCCCAGCCATTTTGTCACCAGGCTGCAATCTTCTTTTTACAGCTAAATACACTTTTATAATTTTTAAAACACCAGGAAGTAAATCTCCACCAGCTGTTATTTTAGCTTCCTGTTTTTCTAATGTTTCTTTAAGAATATTTTTTTGCTTATCTAACTGTTTAGATAACTTTTCTAATTGAACATTAATTTTTTCATCTCTTATTCTAATATCTAACCATTTATCTTTTTCAATGCTATTCAAATAATCTTCGCTAACTTTTTCGCCTTTTTTTAAGTTGTTTGGACCGCCTTCAGATATCTTGTTTAGTATAAGATTTTTAACTCTAAATAAAATATCGTCTTCATAAATTCTTAATTGATCTGCTATATCTTTCTTTGCCAATTCTATTTGCTCTTTTTCAATATCTAATGATCTGTCGTCTTTATCAATACCATCTCTTGTATAAACTCTAACATCTATAACTGTTCCTTCTATTCCAGAGGGAACACGCAACGAAGTATCTTTGACATCAGAAGCTTTTTCTCCAAAGATTGCTCTTAATAATTTTTCTTCCGGGGATAATTGTGTTTCTCCTTTTGGAGTAACTTTTCCAACCAAGATATCATTTGGACTTATTTCGGCACCTACATAAACTATTCCAGACTCATCAAGTTTTCCTAGTAAACTTTCACTTACATTTGGAATATCAGCTGTAATTTCTTCAGCACCCAACTTTGTATCTCTTGTAATACAAGTTAATTCTTCAATATGTATTGTAGTAAATCTATCTTCTTCAACTACTCGATCGGAAATTAATATTGAATCTTCAAAGTTGTAACCATTCCATGGCATAAAAGCTATAAGCATATTCTGGCCTAGTGCCAACTCTCCTAAATCAGTTGAAGGACCGTCAGCCAAAACATCATTTTTTGCAATAACATCTCCAACCCTTACTAATGGTTTTTGATTAATACAAGTATTTTGGTTTGATCTTGTGTATTTAGTTAAGTTATAAATATCAACCCCAGCTTCTTCAGAAGTAGTTTCAGAATCATTGACACTTACAACAATTCTTCCTGCATCAACGCTATCAACTATACCGCCTCTATTGGCAATTAAAGCTGCATGCGAATCCCTTGCTATTGCTCTTTCCATTCCAGTACCTACTAGTGGTTTTTCTGAGATTAGAGTTGGAACAGCTTGTCTCTGCATGTTTGAACCCATTAATGCTCTGTTAGCATCATCGTGTTCTAGAAAAGGTATTACTGATGATGCTACTGATACAATTTGCATAGGAGAAACATCTATGTAATTTATTTTTTCCGGGGTAGACATCATGAATTCATTCAAATGCCTACAAGAAACAAAGTCATCTATAAATTTACCTTTATTATCCAATTCAGCATTTGCTTGAGCTATAACATACTTAGACTCATCGATAGCTGATAAATATTCAATTTCTGTTGTAACCTTAGAATTTACAACTTTTCTGTAAGGTGTCTCAAGGAAACCATATTTATTTGTTCTAGAAAAAACAGCTAGTGAATTTATTAGGCCAATATTTGGCCCTTCTGGTGTTTCGATTGGACACACTCGGCCATAATGAGTTGGGTGAACATCTCTAACCTCAAACCCAGCTCTTTCTCTTGTTAAACCACCTGGTCCAAGAGCCGAAATTCTTCTTTTATGTGTTATTTCAGATAAGGGATTATTTTGATCCATAAACTGCGACAATTGACTAGACCCAAAAAATTCTTTTATAGCTGCCATTACTGGTTTTGCATTAATTAATTCTTGTGGCATAAGTCCTTCAGATTCAGCAATAGTTAATCTTTCTTTTACAGCTCTTTCTACTCTAACAAGACCTACCCTATAAACATTTTCAATCATTTCTCCAACGGAACGGACTCTTCTATTACCAAGATGGTCTATATCATCAACGATTCCATTTCCATTTCTTATATTTACAAGCTCTTTAATGACATCAACTATGTCCTCCTTACCAAGTATTCCTGAAGAATTATTTTCAATTCCAAGTCGCGCATTAAATTTCATTCTTCCAACTTCCGAAAGATCATATCTTTCTTCTACAAAAAATAAATTTGTGAAAAGATTTTGAGCTGCTTCTTTTGTAGGAGGTTCGCCTGGTCTCATCATCTTATATATCTCAACTTGAGCCTCAAGTTGATTTGTTGACGGATCTATTAACAATGTTTTTGAAATATATGGGCCATTATCAATTTCATTTGTAAACAATATTTTAAATTTATCTAGTTTTGAATTTTTAATAAGATCTATATTTTCAATATCAATAGTTGTATTTAGCGGTACAATGATTTCTCCAGTTTCTTCGTCAACTATATCTTGGCCAATAATTTTTCCATATAGATATTCTTCACTTATTGGAAGATACTCAATTTTTGCTTCTTGCAACATTTTTACGTGTCTAGCATTAAATATTTTTCCTGGCTCAATAATAACTTTATTTTTTATTTTTAACTCATCTGTGGCAATTGTTCCCTTTAATCTTTCGGGTATAAGCTTTAACTGAAATGAGTCTTTTTCAAGTTTAATTTCATCTTTCTCAAAAAATAAATCAATAATTTCAGATGTTTCGTAACCAAGAGCTCTTAATAAAATTGTAGCTGGCAATTTTCTTTTTCTATCTATTCTTGCAAAAAGAGCATCTTTTGGATCAAATTCAAAATCTAACCAGGATCCACGATATGGAATAATTCTTGCTGAATACAATAATTTTCCTGAAGAATGAGTTTTGCCTTTATCGTGATCAAAGAAAACACCTGGTGACCTGTGAAGTTGAGAGACAACTACTCTTTCAGTTCCATTTATTATAAAAGAACCTCTTTCGGTCATTAATGGTATATCTCCCATAAATACCTCTTGTTCTTTAATATCTTTAACTTTTTCAAAGTTTTCTCTTTCTGATATAACTAATCTCATTACAACTTTTAAAGGAGCAGAATATGTAAGTCCTCTTAATTGACATTCTTGGACATTAAATAACGGTGTGCCAACGTTATAGTCAATATACTCTAATCTGACGTGGCCAGAATGACTGATTATTGGAAAGACAGAATTAAAAGCCTTATGAAGACCAGAAAGAGCTCGGGCTTTATCATCACCAACTGTATTTAAAAAACCAATATATGAATCAGTCTGTATATCAAGCATTGAGGGAATATCTATAACTTGTTTTCTTTTACCGAAATTTTTTCTAATTCTCTTTTTTTCTGTATATGTATATTCCATTTTATTCCTTCAAATAATAATAAAAAACAAAAAAACTACCAGCAACATTAAGAGTTACTAGCAGTACTTTATCTAATTTTATAAAAAACTTTTAACTGAGCTCAACAGTTGCTCCAGCTTCCTCTAATTGTTTTTTAGCTTCGTCTGCTTCTTGTTTTGACGCGCCTTCTTTAACTGTACAAGGTGCACCTTCAACCATATCTTTAGCATCTTTTAATCCAAGGCCAGTTACAGCCCTAACTACTTTAATAACTGCAACTTTGTTTGAACCAAAACTACTCATTTTAATGGTGAATTCAGTTTTTTCTTCTGCATCTTCAGCTGGTGCTGCTGCTGCTGCTGCTGGTGCTGCTGCTGCCACAGAGGCTGCAGAAACTCCAAATTTTTCTTCCATTGCTTCAACGAGTTCAACAACATCCATTACACTCATATTTGATATTGATTCTAATATATCTTCTTTTGATACTGCCATTTTTATCTCCTAAATATATACTTAATTGTTTTGTTAACTTTGTTCTAGCTTAATTTTATATGCTGAAAGTGTTTGAACTAATTTGACGTTTGGTGCTGACAAAGTTCTAGCAAATTTTTCAATAGGCAACTTCATCACTGCCATTAACATGCTAATTGCTTGGTCTTTATTTGGCAACGCAGCAATTTGACTTAACTTATCTACATCTACCAACTCACCATTAACAGCTACAACTATTGGCTTTAGAAGTTTGTTATCTTTTTTGAAATCATTCACTAGTTTAGCAGCAGAGCCTAAATCTTCTTTTGAAAACGCAAATATCAAAGGACCTTTTAAAGAAGAATCCATGCATTCAAAATTTGTATCTTTAATTGCAATTTTTGCCAAACTATTTTTAATAACTTTGACATACACTCCTAATTCCCTTGCATTATCTCTTAATGCAGAGAGCTCATGTACTGTCAAACCTCTATATTCTGCAGCTACTGCAGATTGTGCTGATGATGCTATTTCAGAAACTTCTTTAACAACATCTTTTTTTTCACCAATATTTAACGCCACTTTCTTACTCCAAACTTGTGTATACCTTTCAGTATAATTATCTACGTAGGAAATTAAGTATTTTCATACACCTACGGTCTTTGATTGTTGTTCGCTAAAACAACATCACAAAGTCTATGTATATGAAGCCTGGTCAACTATCAAACTCGGCCCCATTGAAGAAGATAATGATATCTTCTTTAAATATTTACCTTTCGCAGAAGAAGGTTTTGCTTTAACTACCTCAGTAATTAAAGCTCTCAAATTCTCAGCTAACTTATCCTCTGTGAATTCTACCTTGCCTATCGAACAATGTACAATACCAGATTTATCAGTTCTATATTGAACTTGTCCAGACTTAGCATTTTTTACAGCTTTCTCAACATCTTTAGAAACTGTTCCAACTTTAGGGTTTGGCATTAAGCCTTTTGGTCCAAGGATTTGCCCTAAAGGACTTACTATTTTCATAGTGCTTGGTGTTGCTATAACAACATCAAAATCAAAATCACCCTTCTTTGCCATTTCAGCTAAATCTTCCATCCCAACAACATCAGCACCAGCATCTTTAGCCTTTTTTGCTTCATCACCCTCACAAAAAACAGCAACTTTCACTGATTTTCCAGTTCCATTCGGCAATACTAAAGAGCCTCTGATATTTTGATCAGATTTTTTAGCATCAATTCCTAAATTAATACTTACATCAAGAGATTCAACAAACTTAACAGTGGACTTCTCTTTTATAATTTTAATTGCTTCAATATCTTGATAAATTTTATTAGTATCAAGATCTTTGTAGCATTCTTTCATTCTTTTTGATTTTAATTTATTCATTTTTTATTATATTTAAATTTAACCCTCTACAGTAATACCCATACTTCTAGCGCTACCTGAAATTATTTTTACAGCCGCTTCAAGAGTATTTGCATTAAGGTCTTCCATTTTAGCCTTTGCAATCTCTTCAACCTGTGCAAGTGTAACTGTTCCAACTTTAACAGAATTAGGTGTTCCACTTCCTTTTTCAATTCCTGCTGCTTTTCTTAATAAAATTGCTGCGGGAGTTGTTTTAATAACGAAATCAAAACTTTTATCATTGTAAACAGATATTATGACTGGAACCTTCATTCCTTTTTCAATTTTTTCTGTTTTACCATTAAAAGATTTACAAAATTCCTGAATATTTAATCCGTGTTGTCCTAATGCAGGGCCGACAGGTGGGCTTGGATTTGCCTCTCCTGCAGGTATTTGTAATTTTATATACGCTTCTATTTCTTTTTTACCTTTTGCCATATTATTTATCCTTTTTCAACCTGACCGAATTCTAACTCAACTGGGGTGGATCTGCCAAATATTTGTACGGCAACTAACATCCTGCTTTTTTCATAATTTACTTCTTCTACAACTCCATTAAAATCATTAAATGGTCCATCAATAACTCTAACTACTTCGCCCGGTTCAAATAAAACTTTATGTTTTGGTTTTTCTACACCTTCTTGAATACGGTTCATTATATTGTGAGCCTCAGCATCACTTATTGGTGCTGGTTTGTCTGAGGAACCACCAATAAAACCCATTACTTTTGGAGATTTTTTTACTAAATGCCAGGTTGTGTCATTCATTTCCATTTGGACTAAAACATATCCTGGGAAAAATTTTCTTTCACTTTTATGTTTTTGCCCATCTTTCATTTCCACAACTTCTTCAGTTGGAACTAAAATTTTTCCAAATTTATCACTCATACCTTCCATCTCTATTCTTTCCAATAAAGATTTCTTTACCTGATTTTCATACCCAGAGTATGCATGTATCACGAACCACTTTAATGACATTTGTTCACCATAATTAAAAATTTATGCTAATAATAACTTAATTCCTGCTCCTAGGAGCTTATCTAATAACCATAATAATAATGACATTATAACAACAACAATTAAAACAATTATTGTAGTTTGTATTACTTCAGCTTTAGTTGACCAAATAACTTTTTTTAACTCAACTCTGGCATCGTGAGTAAAAATCCTTAAAGATTTTACCTTTTCGGTATTAAAAACTACAAAAAAATCTAAAACTATTATACCAATAAGTCCCAAAACTCTATATATAAAAGGGTACTGATCAAAATAATAAAAAGCAAAAATCGCTGCGGCCAGTATAACCCCTGCTATTATCCATTTTATTAAATCATTTTTGTTTGTTTCAGTATCCAATTTATTACAACCATTATTTAAATTTTGGCAGGCCAGGAGGGACTTGAACCCCCAACCTCCGGTTTTGGAGACCGATGCTCTACCAATTGAGCTACTGGCCTATATTTTAAAAACCAAAAAAGCGGGAAGATAAACATCCCGCTTATATCCATATATCAAAAAGTATTATTCAATAATTTTTGAAACAACTCCAGCACCAACAGTTCTTCCACCCTCACGGATAGCAAATTTTAAGCCTTGTTCCATTGCGACTGGTGCTATTAACTCAACTGTCATGCTTACGTTATCACCCGGCATTACCATCTCTGTTCCTTTAGGTAATGTAGCTGCACCAGTTACGTCAGTAGTTCTAAAATAGAATTGAGGTCTATAACCATTGAAAAATGGAGTATGTCTTCCACCTTCGTCTTTTGAAAGAATATATACTTCACACTCATATTTTGTGTGAGGTTTTATTGATCCTGGTTTACATAATACTTGGCCACGCTCTACTTCTTCTCTTTTTGTTCCTCTTAAAAGCACACCAACGTTATCTCCCGCTTGACCCTGATCTAATAATTTTCTAAACATTTCCACGCCAGTACAAACTGATTTTTGCGTGTCTTTGATTCCACAAATTTCGATTTCATCATTTACATTAATCACACCTCTTTCAACTCTTCCAGTTACTACTGTACCTCTTCCCGATATTGAAAAGACATCTTCCACTGGCATTAAAAAATCACCATCTGTAGCTCTTTCTGGTTGAGGGAAAAAATCATCCATTGCAGCAACGATCTTTTCTATTGATGGAGCCCCAATGTCTGAAGTATCTCCTTCTAAAGCTTTAAGAGCTGAACCGCTTACAAAGGGAATGTTATCACCATCAAATTCATAAGAAGTTAATAATTCTCTTATTTCCATCTCAACTAACTCAGTTAATTCTGCATCATCAACTTGGTCAGCTTTATTTAAGTAAACAACAATATTTGGAACACCAACTTGTCTAGCTAAAAGGATATGTTCTTTTGTTTGAGGCATTGCTCCATCTGCAGCGCTTACAACTAAAATAGCACCATCCATTTGAGCAGCACCTGTTATCATATTTTTTACATAATCAGCATGACCTGGGCAATCAACGTGAGCGTAGTGACGATTTTCTGATTCATACTCAACATGAGCTGTTGCAATTGTAATACCTCTTTCCCTCTCTTCAGGGGCATTATCAATATCGCCATAATCTTTAAACTCACCACCCATTTTTTCTGCCATTATTTTTGTAATTGCAGCTGTTAATGTAGTCTTTCCATGGTCAACGTGACCAATAGTTCCCACATTCATATGTGGCTTATTTCTTTCAAATTTTGCTTTTGACATATCTATCGCCCTCCGCGACCTATAATTTTATTTACTTATGGAGCCCATAACCGGATTTGAACCGGTGACCTCTTCCTTACCAAGGAAGTGCTCTACCTACTGAGCTATATGGGCGTGATTGTATACTGTTTTTAAAAGGATTGCTCTAAATTTTTTGCAACTATTATTGGAGCGGGTGACCGGGATCGAACCGGCATCATCAGCTTGGAAGGCTGAGGTTCTACCATTGAACTACACCCGCAAAATAAAACTATATAATAAACCCACCTAAATCCTTATTTTTAAACAATATCTGGCCCAAATATCTCTTATATTGCATTCTATCAAACATTAGCCATTAAAGTAATTAATGGTGGAGGGGGGAGGATTCGAACCTCCGAAGGCATAGCCAGCAGATTTACAGTCTGCCCTCGTTGACCGCTTGAGTACCCCTCCAATAAGCCAAGAATTTTGAAGTAGTGGGGGTTAGTAGTCAACATAAATATCAAAAATAAATGAATTATGATTAATATTTCACATCCTATATAATAGGGGCATGATGAAAGGAAAATATTTTGATATTGTAGAAAAAGTTATCTTAATTATATTGCTATTTGCTACATTAACTGCAATTGGGCAAGAAATTAAAAAGACTCTAGATATAGGTGAAGTCACACTTGCTGATATATTGCTTCTTTTTATATTTCTAGAAGTAATAGGCATGATCAAAGAATATTATTTAGAAAATAGAATTGCAATATCACATCCAATATTTATCGCTATTACAGCCTTGGCACGTCTAATTATTTTACAGCGAAAAGATTTCGACCCACAAATATTAATCTATGAGGCTGGGGCTATTCTAATTCTATCTCTTGCGATTCTAGCTCTTAGAGCAAGAAAAATTGCGTTTTTCAGACCAGATTAATACTAAAAAATTGTTATGGATTTAATACTGTCACTCTGAATTTTGGATAGTATGGGCCAATATTACAGGTATCATTGCCACTATTATCTCGTAACGGGTTTATTTTAATAGCATTTTGTGTGCCGAATTGCATGTTAATTACTGGTACAGTTTCGCCAACCGTGAACGGTGTTGTTAGAGTATAGATCATAGAAAAATCATCTGCTGTACTTGGAACATTGATAGCATTTCCATAAAGAGAAGTTGTATCAGGGAGATCATGAGAAAAAGTTAAACTTCCTGTAGAGTGGCTGCAATCTTGATTACGACATTGAACCCCCGACGATGTTGCTGATGGAATATAAAAAGTTGCTGCTGTTGCTGTGCCTCCAACTTTTCCTGTTTTTTCAGTTAAATGAGCACTATTAGATGCAATAGTTGCATCTTCATCAGTATTACAGGTTCCAGATGAACTATCTGATAATTTTGTAAAACTTCCACCCCCAGTTAACACAAAAGTCCTTCCTAGTGTTGGAACAAAATATCTATAAGTTCTTCCCTGGATCATTGCAGTTGTATCAGCATATTTTCCTAAAGACGCGCCTACTGACGCAGATGCAATATCAACTGTTAAAGTACTATTTCCTAAAGTTACACAGTTTGAGACTGAGAAAGAAGTTTCGCTTGAAATTGTTGCATTTTCGCATATTTGAATTTGTTTTATTGTTACGTCATAGCGGTCAGCATTTCCATATGTTTCTGCCGAGTACAAATTTGAAAATGAGAAAAACAAAAAAAGAATTAATAATAAATATTTCATTAATCAAGTCTCCCTATAACTACACCCTCGCTCACGGTTTCAATTTTCATCCTATTTTGTCTTTCGACTTTAGTTAGTAACAAATGATTTACTGAGCCTGATGAAAAAGCATAATTAGTAAATAGTTTTTCAAAAGCGGAAACTCCTTCTTCGCCAGGAAATACAAGTTTAATGGCACCAAACCCATCTGCAGATGAAATATTATTATCAGAATACCCAACTTCTAATAATATATTTTTTGTTATAAGCATCTCTAGAGATAAATCATGACCATCTGTATCAGTTGTATATTTCTCTGCATCCCAATCAAAGTATCTGTAATGAATTTTTGCCCATGGCAAAAAAGGTACTTGCCCAATTGCATGTGCATCATAACCATCTAATACTCTCTCAATATTTACACCAACTTTAGTTGCCCCTGATAAGGCAGCATAGTAATTTATGTATGCCTCAAAAGAATTTGATTTAAGCTCCAGACCGATACTAGATCTAGTATTATCTTCGTCATCTGCATCAAAAAAAATATTTCCGCCAAGTATAAAATTATTATTAAAAATTTTTCTATAGCCTATTCCAAGATTAATTGCGACCCTTTCATCGTTCCTTACATAATAATGATTAAATGATATTTGAGAAAATAGCGTATCTTCTTGTGTTAAAAAAAATGGTCTAACTAGTAGTATAGAAATTTCAGGTTTTTTATTTTCTATTCCTGTGATACTTACTTCTGTTTCACCAGGCCCAGTAAAAAAACTAGATATAGATTCTGCTGTAAAGTTATTTAATTGCTTTATGTGATTTTTAACTACCTCATTCGAGCCATCACCAGCATATACAGAGAGAGTGAAGTAATATAACAATATTATCTTTAATAATATTCTCATAAAAAATATTATATCATAAGGTATAGCTGCAAAGTCAAATCAAGATAATATCGAGAATTTCTTGCAAGCGTAGTATAGTAATGTTCCAAAAAATATAGCTACAATCAAATTCACAAAAATTATTAACATAATTACAACAATCACCGTAATTTTGTCTAAATATGATTTTAGTTTTAAATTTTTAAAGAAATCCCAATCTATTATATCAAATCCAACTTTTAATAATATTGAAGCTAAAATTGCAAGAGGTATCATAGATGCATACAAACCAAAAAATCCTAATATTAAAACCAGAACAATAGAATGTATGATTCCTGAATATGGTGTAACCCCGCCATTTTGAATATTTATTACTGTTCTCATTGTTGCTCCTGCTCCAGCCAAACCTCCAAAAAAACCAGCAAAAATATTTCCAATCCCTTGCCCAATAGATTCTTTATTAGGCAAGTGTTTTGTTTTTGTTAAGTTATCTGCTACAACAGATGTAAGCAAACTATCTATTACACCTAAAGAAGCTAACATAATTGAAAAATATATTATTTCAGGTAATTCATTTATAGAGGGAACATAGATAGAAAATGTTGGAATACCTGAAGGAATATCACCAATTATAGTTTGATTATTCAAGAAGTATACGGTCAAAAGAGTTCCAGCTATTAAAGCAACAACTGGTTTCGGTATAACATTTGAAATTTTTTTAGGTGTGTATATAACTATAAATAATCCTATTATTCCAATTATTAAAGCATCTAAATTTAAATTATTAATATGTTGTAATTTTTGAATTGAAGTTATTACATTCGACTCTGGTCCTAGACCCAAAATCACTGGGATTTGCAAACTTATTATAATTAAACCAATTCCTGACATAAAACCGGTAACAACTGAAGATGGAATTTTTTTTACCAACTCTCCTAATTTACTGATACCTATTATAATTTGAAAAATACCAGCTAGTGATATTACAAAAAAAACAATTTCTAAATTTTTATCAAAATATAAAAAAATTGTAGCAACCACAACTGTCATCGGACCAGTAGGTCCAGATATCTGAGCTGGTGTTCCACCAAATAAAGAGGCAAAGAAACCAACAATAATTGCACCATACAATCCAGCTAAAGGACCTAATCCGGAAGCTACACCAAAAGCTAAAGCTAAAGGTAATGCAACAACCGCTGCAGTTAAACCCCCAAAAAAATCTCCGTGAAGCGAATTAATGCTATATCCGTGGAAAATTTTCATAATTTTAATTATAGAATTTAAGTTAGCAAGGCTAACATTTCATCAGTATATGTGAATTTTTCTCTTGGCTTACCTTTCGGTATTCCATTTTCGACCTCTTGTTGATCTATAACTCCCCATTCGATAAAGTCAATATATCTAACTTTATTGGTATTCAATATTTCCATAATTTTTTTACTGCCAAGTTTATTTTTTTTATCATCAAGCTTTTCTAAATCTTGAATTAGTTCTGCAATAGTTTCATTAGCGCATGCTTTATTAGTTCCTATAATCCCACTTGGTCCTCTTTTAATCCAACCTGCAGTATATAATTGCGGCACCACAACTTTATTTTCGTTATCCTCAAGAACTCTTCCTTTGTCATTTGGTATAACACCCCAAGCATCATGAAATGGCACTCCTTCTAAAGCTACTCCTCGATATCCAATACTTCTAAAAAGTAAGCCAGCTTTCAATTCTTCTAGTTCTCCAGAACCTCTTGCAGACTGCTTGAAGGGCTCTCCTGAAAGTGCATTTTTTTCAAAAACTACTGTATCAAGTTTCTTATTACCTTTTAATTCAACTGGGCTTTTTAGGAATTGAATATGACATTTTTTTGGTTTCACGTAAGGTTTTGTCCATGGAAATTGTCTTGCTTTATGTGGTTTTTTTTCTTCAGCATAACCACAAAAAAGTTCATATATTTTTTTAGCGGCCCTACCATTTCTATCAGCTAATTCATCCTTACTTGCTTGGTTTAATATAATGTCTTTTGGGTCAACAAATGTATCGCAATCCCACAAATCTCCAAATTCTTTTAATTCCTTTGAGGTCATTGCCCCTTGAGCTGGTCCTCTTCGACCAACTATGTAGATATTTTTTATTTTACTATCTTCTAAAACATCAAGCGCATGTTGCGAAATGTCAGTACATTTTAATTCATCAGTTGTTTTTGCAAGAATTCTTGCAACATCTGCAGCTACGTTGCCTTGCCCAATAATTACCGCTGTTTCATGTGATAAGTCAAATTTTCTGTCTCTATATTCAGGATGGCCATTATACCAAGCAACAAATTCTGTTGCCGTATGACTTCCTTGTAAATCTTCACCAGGAATACCTAGTTTTCTATCTGTCTCTGCGCCCATGGTTATAATTACAGCGTGATGAGTTTCTTTTAACTCATCTACGGAGATGTCCTTACCAACATTAACATTACCAAAATAGTTGAACTCTTTTGGTTCTGCCATAACAGCAAACTTCTCAATACTCTTTTTTATTAAAGGATGATCTGGGGCTACTCCAGTTCTTACTAATCCGTATGGTGCGCATAATTTTTCAAGTAAATTAACTTCAACTTTTAATTCAGAATTTATTAAAGCATCAGCCGCATAAAAACCACTTGGCCCTGCTCCTACTATTGCTACTTTTAAAGGATTATTTGCACTTCCTAGTTTGCTCATTTTCTCTCGCTAGTTATGGTTATGTTTATAGACCTAAAGCTTCTCTTTTTTCTTCTGCTCCCTCAAGAGGCTCTAATGTTTCTGTTAGATTAGGTGTTTCCTGTGAACGTTCTTCATTAATATCAACCCAATGTTCTTGTCCATCAGGAAGATCATCCTCTTCATAAATAGCTTCAACTGGACACTCTGGTACACAAGCGCTGCAATCAATACATACATCAGGATTTATATACAACATTTCATCGTCGTAATGAAATGCCTCAACCGGACATACAGATACACAGTCTGTAAATCGACATCCTCTGCAATTATCTGTTACTACTGTTGTCATAATAAACTCCTTAATTCTTTACAATTATATACTTATGAATAATAAACTAAAAGTTCTCCACGATTCAATTCGACTGAATCCCCGCTCCATCTATGAAAATTACCATCAATATATTTTTTATCAATTTTAATTTTGGTATTCTCTTTTAAATATTTAAACAATAACTTTAAATAAACTGGGCTATACAAGCAATCATAAGTAAATGTGGGAAGAATCTCTAATTCTTTGAAACAAATTATCGTACCTCTTTTCATTCCCGCGCCAGTTCTAATACCCATTTCACCAAAAGTTAGTATTGTGCCTGAATTCATGTTTACTCCCGTAAAGTCTCCGGACGAACCGCCAACAACAATTGTTGAATTAGACATCCCATGACCAAGCTCATTTTTAACATTACCCTCGATAATTATTTCTCCACCAGAAACTCCATTTGATGCACCTCTATAAGCACTTGCTACGCAGTGTCCACAATTACCAGTTATATGTAATCTTCCTCCAGACATTTCAGGAGCAATCCAGTCACCGGCATTGCCATCTACTTTTATATAACCTCCAGACATTGCGGAACCCAGATGCGCCCCTACATCTCCATTAATATGCATTTCACCCTCAGCCATGTTGGCGCCTAAATATTTTACCATATGCATATCGCCTTCGATTTCCAAAGAATCTTTTTTATCATCTTTGGCTGAAAAGAAATCACCTAAATTAACTTCCCTGTTCCCATGAAACAATTTAAGTTTTTCAATTTCTTTTAACTTTAATTTATTTATAATTCCAGGAGTTATACTTTCAGCTTCAAACGGTACTTCTGGTTGCGTATGTAATTTCAACTTCATAATTTTAATCTTTTATTAAATTAAATCTTTTAAATAAAATTTATATTGTCCGAGCTTACCACCAAAATTTCCTGCAGTAATTTGGATTACTTCCTCTCTAGCAGCTGCATTTATTCCTACTTTCATTGCCTTAGCAACTGCCTTTTCATCTGCCCCATCAACAACAATTTCATAGCAAGTACTAACATTGCTTGGTATTGAAGAGCTCTTAACAATACCTCTTATGGTTGGACAATAAGCGTGATTCGTTGATGCGACTAGATCTTTGTATTTTGAACCAACCTTACTTCCACTCCTAACTACACCTTTTGGAAAAGGCATTATTACATTTTCTACTTTTTTCATTTCCTTAACAGCATCGTAACAAGCTTCCAAACATGAAGTAACATTATTACCAAGTATATAAAAATTTCCACCACCAACTGATTTTTTTACACCAAACTTTTCGCTAACTAAAAATTCTCCATCAAAAACGGGTATACGCCAAAAACGTTTACCGTCAATTTTTTTACTAATTTGGTAACCATCACCAAAATATCGAAGAGCGCCTCCAACATTAACTGTTTCTTCGCTTTCAAAACCGCTATAACAAGCTGTTGTTGGGCAAGTCATCACGCATTGTCCTATTCTCTCAATTAATCTTTTTCCAAGGCTTTCTTTGTCGATGGTAAAAACTAAAATACTGTAACCTGGTCTTCCATCTGGAGTCTCATTTGGTGACAGCTTTAGATCTATTCCTGCTTCGCATTTACATCCAATAACTGATGTTGCCATGCCTGTCATTGCTCGCGCAGCTCCCATTGCCCAATAGTCACTCTCTGCTGTAATAATGACTTTCGCTGACCACATTGAAAATGCTTCAGCATATGTATCATCAATTATTGTTTTATTAATTTTCATATATACTTTTCTTTTTCTTGGTTTCAATAACTTGTCCAGTTCCATGTAAATACTCATCATTGATTGCATAATTACCAAATGAAATTGAATAAAAATCATCAAAAAAAGGTTTAATAACTTTTTCAATATCTTTATCGTAATCGGGAGCAACTCTTAAAACTTTTTTATCAGTATAATCACTAACAAACTCATGGTTCTCAATTAATAACTGTCCAGCTTTAATTACATACCTAGGCGCATTAAACATTTCTTCTTTATCATCTAGCATATCGTAAATGGTAATATCAGCGTCTGCTCCCTTACCAAGGTGTCCTTTATCTTTTAATCCTAAACATTTTGCTGGACCAGCTCTTGTAATAATACAAATTTCATTTAAAGTATATTCTCTCTTCAAATCACCAAGAATTGTGCTGTTCATAGCTTTTTGATTTACATGTTTCATTGCTTCCTTTCTAAATTCATAGTCCATTAAAAGTTTAATAATCAACGGATAATTTGCAAATGATCCACCGTTAGGATGATCTGTTGACAAAACTATTCTCCAGGGATCTTTTGATAATAAGAAAATTTCTAGTCCAATTGCCCATTGTAATGCATGAGTGTAAATCATTCCTTGATAGTCAAACGGAAGTATTCCGCATCCGCTTTCGCATTCTGTATCAGCGTTTACCCACTTCTGTTTTTTGTAACCTCTTAAGAGATAAGTTAGAGGTGCATCAGCTGTCATAAATGCTGCTTTACCAAACATAACCTGCCCAACATCACAGGTTATATTTTCATGATCATTTATATAATCTGTAATTTCTTTAGATGCAGATTGTGGACTTTTACCCATTTCTCCCGAATAACTATTAAATTGAATATGTGCAACATGCAATCTTCTGTCACCAGCTGTTTTCATTGTTTCAATAGTTGTATCGTAATTTCCGGTGTGTCCTAAATTATTGCAATGGATATGAGGTGGATGTGGTAGCCCTAATTCATGTACTACATTAATAAATGCATCAATGACAGTTCTAGGGGCTATATCTACAACTTTACTATTATCATCAATATGTTTTACGTTTAGATTTTTGTGACCTTTCCAAGGCTCATCAGCACCTGGATTTACAAGTTTTACAGTATATGCTTTAGTAACATTTAACCACCAAGAGACTGCTTCTTTAAATTCCTCTTTTCTTCCTTCAGCAATCAAACTTTGTAAAAATAAATTATTACCTAAAAGTACATAATAACCATTATCAATTATTGGCGTGTCATACATTTCTTCTAATGCATGTCTTGCCATTAATGGAGGGACTGCAGCCTCCATTGCTGTAGTATAACCTAAAGTTGCGTAGCGATATCCTGTTGCAAATGTTGAAGGAACTATTCCGCCTGATCCTGATTGTGTATTTTTTGTTTTAAAATGAGGATCAAGTCTGTGGTCTTCTGGCATTAATTTTCTTGCTAGATTAACTTTTGGCCCAGTAATGTGACAATGAATATCTACCCCACCTGGCATTACCGCCATACCTTTTGCATCTATGACTTTTGCAGAGGATGAAACTTTATCTACAATCTTTCCATCACAAATATATATATCGCAAATTTTTCCTTCTATCTTATTAGTTGGATCAAAAACTAAACCATTTTTGATGTGAATCTCATTATTCATAATTTATTATTATTGTTAATTAAATATATTTTTTTGTTGCGTATGGTCGATTTGCTTTCTTAGACAACTCGTTAACTTTTTTCCTAAGTTTCGTTAATACTTCTAAGTCACTTGGAAAAGGAGAGTCAAAAGCTGGTCTTAAACTGATCGGAACATCATCCATTCTATAAACTGTTCCTCCAGTATTTATTCCATAAGTGCTAGTTTGAATTGATACATGTGCTGCTTCACTAGTTGGTGTTTGTTTTGTATCAATAGAAATTAATTTACATTTATCACTTGTTATATGATCAATTGCTGGTTTGGGAAAGTTAGCAACTGGATCACTTGCAATAACAATAGCAGCATCTGCTTCTCCTCGAGTCAAAGTATCTACTGTTGTAAATTCTCCAGGATTAAACCTTGGGTGACCTCTGCTGAAATTAACACCAAATGGATATCCTGTTTGCCAAGATACGACATTATCTGCACCGGTTACATTTCCATGTCCTCTTGCAGGTTTTGCTACAAAATGAGTAAATTCATTTAAGTCAGTCGCAAGAGCCATTAATGCCCCTGAGTTAAAATGTCTTCCTCGACTCATTGTTAAACCCATGCCAAAAAATATAACTCCGTACTTACAATTTTTCATTTTATCGAATAAATCTTCTACAACATCTTTTTCTATACCACATAATTCTTTGCAATTATCTGGAATTGCAGCACCCTTACAGGCTGCTCTTAACATCCATAATAATTCAAAATCTTTTCCAGGCTTGACCTGAAGAAATATATCTGCGACACCAGCGGTCTTTGTTTGTCTTACATCGACAATTACAACTGTTCTATCGTCTTTGCCGTTTGGCGTGAACATACCTTTAGGCGTTACTGCATATCTAGCAAAATGTCTTGGGTGAGCTTCTGCTGGATTACCACCCCAATACATAACAAAATCTGCTCTATTTTTTACTTCTCCAAGAGTCATGCTAGGTTCTCCAACTCCTTGAAAAGCCATTCCTGATGGCCCATGACAAACTGACGTTGTTGTATCAATAGTACCTCCGCAATCATCCATCATTGGTGCACATTGTCTTTGAGCTTCACATATTGTGTCACTCATACCGTATAAAATTGGGAACTTAGCATCCATAAGAACTTTTGCAGCTTCATCAATTGCATCATCAAGAGCAACTTCTTTACCATCAATTCTAGCAATTGGTTTATCTTCAATTACGTGGTTTAAAAACCAGGCTTTACCAAGAATACAAGCATCTTGTGCTTTAGTAATAACTTTTTTGTCCATATCTACAGTTAAAGTAATATCATCACAACAACACCCACAAAAAGTACAGGTAGCATTTTCGACTATTTTTTCGTTCACTATTTTATTGTCTTTACTTGCTGCGCTCATTATTTTCTCCTGTTAAAACGTTGCTATAATAATTTATGAGTTTAATGGTGGCAAAGTTGTTTTCTTTTTTTCACCTTTTTTAATAAATTCTATATCTATTTTCATACCTTTAGATTCTGGCATTCCTGAAGCACAAGTTTCTCCATCAAATAAACAACTTGAGGGAGGTCCATAAGGAATGAAAGCATAGCCTTCAGGGATTTTACCTTCTCTTAATCCCTTAACAATTACATTTGTTTCGCCTATTTCGTTGCTGATTTTTACATGGTCGCCTGTTTCAAGACCAAGTGATTTCATATCTTCGAAACTTACTTCAAGAGTAGTAGTAACTTTCTTATACTCATCCTTAAGTTTACCCTTATTCAGCCCCACTCCTTGTTTTGCGGAGCGACCTGGTATGAGTATCAATTTTCCCTTCATTGCATCATTACGTTTTTCCTAAGCCTTTAACTTTTAAATCTATATTAACTTATGCTTATGTAAGATAACCCATAATAGATAAGAAAACAACTAACTTGTGCCAATTAAGCCTTATACATAGCATTCTGGAGCCGCCTGTCAGATTCGAACTGACGACCTGAGGTTTACAAAACCCCTGCTCTGGCCAACTGAGCTAAGGCGGCATTTCTTAGCCCTCTAATGCAATAAGGCCATCAAAAAGAAGTAATTCTACATGTATTGCAGAGTAGTTACAATTGTCTATTACATTTTGAGCGTTACCACCTGTAACATAGATATCGGGCTTAGTCTTTTTCACTGACAACATCTTTTCAATAACAATGTTTAAAGAATTATAAGCAGATATATGCGATCCATTTTCAATGCAAGATCTAGAATTTTTTGAAAAAACATTATCAGAATATCCTTCATCATAAAAATCAAAGTCAAAAGCTTCATAAAAAAAACTATCAATAATTTTCTTTCCTGGAAGTATAATTCCTCCGCAATGATTTTTATCGATATCAAGATAATCGACAGTAGTTGCGGTACCAGCGTCAATAACAATTATATCATTATCAGATTTAAGTGATGCTCCAACTAAATTAAGTGCTCTATCAACTCCAAATCTAGTTTTTATTGCGTATGATAATTTTATGTATTTTTCGCAATCTATTGG
>CACEJE010000013.1 GCA_902559815.1 uncultured Thiothrix sp. | reverse complement strand
TTATCTTTTACAAAGGCTTGGTCTAACAAAGTAACTTCGGAAATATATTTCTTCATTTTTCCTTCAACCATCTTATTAATAATTTCTTCCGGTTTGCCACTTTCTTGTGCTTGTGCTTTAAAAATTTCTCTTTCTTTTTCTAAAATTTCTTCAGATATATCACTTGAATTGAGAGCTAAAGGCTTCATTGCTGCTATATGCATACAAACATCTTTAGCGAGCTCATTATTTTCTTTTTCTAAAGTTACAACCACACCTATTTTTGATCCATGAAGATAATTTCCAATAAAACCATTATCATTTTGAATAGATTTTATTCTTCGTATTTTAACGTTCTCACCAACCTTGCTGACTAGTTCCAACCTTATTTCTTCAATGGTTTTTCCAGACGAATCTTTGTAATTACTAAATTGATCAAGATTACCTTTATATCCTTCTAATGATGCTTCAGATATATACTTAACAAATTTTAAAAAATTTTCATCTTTTGCTACAAAATCAGTCTCGCAATTAACTTCAATCATATTTGCTAAACTACTATCTTTCATAGAAAAGCTTATTATTCCCTCAGCCGCAATTCTCGAGGATTTCTTATCTGCTTTTGCCTGGCCAGCTTTTCTCATTGCCTCAACTGCTATATCCATATCACCTTTAGATTCAATAAGAGCTTTTTTACATTCCATCATTCCAGCTCCCGTTCTATCTCTTAATTCCTTTACCATTTGTGCAGTTATATTACTCATTTTATATCTCTCTATAATTGAATGTTTACGAATCTTTTTTCTCTGTTACTTTTTTGGTTGTGGCCTTTTTGGTTGTGGCTTTCTTAGTTGTAGCTTTTTTAGTTGTGGCTTTTTTAGTTGTGGCTTTTTTAGTTGTGGCTTTTTTGGTTGTTGCTTTTTCCTCATTATCTTTTTTAGCCACTTCTTTTTTAGTTGTTGCTTTTTTGGTTGTTGCTTTTTTGGTTGTTGCTTTTTTCTTTTTTACAACTACTTTTTCATCTGAAGAATTTTTTGCAGATATGGTTTCAGTATCTTCTTTTGTGGTAACAGGTTGTTTTGTTTTTAAAAACTCCTGTCCCTTTTGTATTGCAGAAGAAATTTCATTGCAATATAAACTAATTGCTCTCATTGAGTCATCATTGCCAGGAAAAAAGTAATCTATATTATCAAAAGAATTATTTGTATCAACAACAGCAATTATTGGTATATTAAGTTTCATTGCTTCTTTTACTGCAATATCTTCATAACCAACATCAATAATAAATAAGGCGTCCGGAATTGATTTCATCTCCTTGATTCCACCTAAGCTATTATTTAACTTTTCTATCTCTCTAGACTGCAAAAGTTGTTCTTTTTTTGTTAGCTCCTGATTTTCTTTTGCTGCATCTTCCTCTAGAGTTTTTAATCTTTTTATTGATTGTCTCACAGTATTGAAATTTGTTAGCATACCACCAAGCCATCTATGATTTACATATGGCATATTACAACTTTCAGCAGCATTTGAAATGCTATCTCTTGCAGCTCTTTTTGTTCCGACGAATAAAATCTTGCCGCCACTAGACGAAATTTTTTCCGCATAAGCACAAGCATCTTTCATTAATGGAACTGTTTTTTGAATATCAATTATATGGATATGATTTCTATTACCATATATGTACGGAGCCATTTTTGGATTCCAAAAACTAGTTTGATGTCCGAAGTGGACCCCTGCCTCTAGTAAAGCAGGTATTGTTATATCTGTCATATTATCTCCTTGGGTTAATAATCACTAAGAAAAAGTTATAAAACCTCAACTGAGGCACCCAATATAACTAATAAATTTCTTAGCTAGTTTTAGTTTCGATTGCTTTATATCATAGACTTAGTCTAAGAACAATCTGTATAATAATAACTAATTCTATCAAATATAACCATAATATTATGATTAAAAATAAGGCTGAAATAGAAAAAATGAAAATTGCGGGCAATTTAGCCTCAAAAGTTCTTCTTATGATAGAAGATCACGTAAAACCAGGTATTTCAACCAATGAACTAAATGATATATGTCATAATTATATTGTTAATGAACTCGAATGCATACCGGCGCCATTAAATTATAGAGGTTTTCCAAAATCTATATGCACGTCAATAAATCATCAGGTATGCCACGGAATACCTGATGAAAGAATACTTAAAAAAAAGGATATAATTAATATTGATATCACAGTAATAAAAGATGGGTATCATGGTGATACAAGTAAAATGTTTTTCGTAGGCAAGCCTTCAATTCAAGCAAAAAGGCTTGTAGATATTACTTATGAAGCTTTAAAAATTGGCATTAAAACAGTAAAACCAGGCGCAACATTAGGTGATATTGGAAATAATATTCAAACATTTGCGGAAAAAAATCATTGTTCCATTGTTAGAGAATATTGTGGGCACGGAATAGGAAAAGATTTCCACGAAGAACCTCAAATACTTCATTACGGAGAAAAAGGTGAAGGCTTAAAGCTAAAGCCTGGCATGACATTCACAATAGAGCCAATGATCAACTTTGGCAAAAAAGATGTAAAACTTTTGCCGGATAATTGGACAGTTGTTACAAAAGATCACAGTTTATCTGCACAATGGGAACATACTATCTTGGTTACAAATGATGGCTATGAAGTCCTAACCAAAAGACCCGGCGAAGAAATATAATGAAAAAAGCAAATTTAATAAATAATTTTTCAATAGAAGATGATAAAAAAAATGTATTAAATAATTTTATTTTTTCTAGCTATAAAAAAAAATACAGTATTAAAAAACTTATAAAAGAAAAATCAAATATTACAGATAATCTTATAAAAGAGTACTGGAATAAGAATAATTTAAATAATATAAACGCATCATTACTTGCTGTTGGAGGTTATGGCAGAAGAGAACTATACCCTTTCTCAGATATAGATATTTTAATTCTTTTAAAGGATTACAATGATTTAAAAAATAAAAATAATATAGAAAACTTTATTGCTGACATTTGGAAATTGAAAACCTCTGTTGGTCATTCAGTAAGAGACATTGAAGAGTGTATAAAAAACATGAATAAAGATGTAACGGTATATACAAATATACTAGATGTCAGGTTTATAGAAGGAGATAAAAAACTTTACAATGATCTTATTATAAATATAAAAAAAAATTCTATATGGACTAAAAAAAAATTCTTAATCGCAAAAAAAAATGAGCAAAATAAAAGGTATCAAAAATACTCTAATACAGGATATTTAGTTGAGCCTGATATAAAAGAGGGACCAGGCGGATTTAGAGACCTACAAACTCTATTATGGATTGCAAAAAAAATTTATAATATTAAATCATTGGCCGACCTATATAGTTTAGAAATTATTTCTAAAAAAGAATATTTATCATTATTAAAATCTGAGAGATTTTTGTCTAAAACAAGATTTTTATTACATTATATTCATAATAAAGCTGAAGAAAGACTATATTTTGCAAGTCAAAAAAAACTTGCGCATTTATTCGGTTATCAAATAGATAAAAACATAGGCGTTGAAAATTATATGCAGCGCTTTTATAAACATATAACCAATATAAAACAACTTAATGAGATTCTAATAAAACATTTCGAAAATGTGATTAATGAAGATAATAAACTATATGATAAATCCACAGAAAATGATTTTTTTATCTTCAAAAATGGAGCTATTAGCGTAAAAAATAAAAATGTTTTTATTAAAGATCCTAGTAAATTATTTGAAATATTCTTACAACGAGATATTAATGGAAATCTTTATGAAATATCTGCAAACACAATCAGACAAATAAAAGAAAGTTTGTATTTAATAGATAAAAATTTTAAAAGTCAAAAAAAAAATAAAGAGCTTTTTTTAAGTATATTTTATCAAAAAAATGGTGTAGCAAGGTGTCTTAGGAAAATGAATGATTATGGTGTTCTTGCGTCATATCTAAAACCTTTTTCAAGAATAGTTGGTATGATGCAATTTGATTTATTCCATATCTATACTGTTGACGAACACACACTATCTGTTTTATCTAATGCAAGATTTATGAGCACAGAAGAGTGTCAAAAAAAATACCCCTTTGTTTTTGAAATTTTTAAAAATCTTAGGTATCCAGAAATTTTATATTTAGGCGCTATATTTCATGATATTGGCAAAGGAAGAAACAAAGACCATTCAAATATTGGTTCCAATGAATCGTTGAAGTTCTGCAGAGAACATGGAATAAATAAACATCAGTCAGTAATGGTGGCGTGGCTCGTAGAAAATCATTTGCTAATGTCTTTAACTATCCAAAAAAAAGATATTGGTGATTCGCTAGTAATAAAAGAATTTGCTGATAAAGTAAAAACTCAAGAGAGATTAGATTATTTATATTTACTTACAATCGCAGATATTAGAGGTACAAATCCTAGTCTTTATACAGACTGGAAAGATTCATTGTTAAGAGAACTTTATTTATCTAGTAAATCATATTTCAGAAAAAATATTTTCGTATCAAAAAAAACTGATAGGTATCTAAAAAATTTAAAAGAATCTGTGAAAAGAATCTTATATAACAAAATAAATATAAAAGACTTTAATAAAGTATGGTCAAATTTTGATACAGACTATCTAAGAAGACATAGCGAAGAAGAAATAGCTGGACATATTGAGTTGATAATTATTAATAATGCAAAAAACGCAGTATCTATTAAAGATAGAGAAGTAAAAGGATGTACAGAGCTTACTGTATATCAATCTGAAAGAAATAATATATTCTCATATGTTGCAAATATTATTGATAATTTAAATATTAATATAGTCGATGCCAAAATAATTACTCTTAAAAATAATCAAGCATTAGATACTTATTTAATTATAGATGAAAACGGAAAGTTTATTAAAGACAAACATATTTTAAATTTTTTGAAGGATAAAATAATGGGATTACTAAATAATAATAGATATGAGATAAAAAAAATCACAAAAAAACAAACTCATAATATTGCAAGCTTTAAAAACTTTATAAATATTGAAATTACCGAAAAAACAAAAGAATTACTAATTGAAGTTAGTACTCTTGACCACCCAGGCTTATTATCAAAAATATGTGAATCTTTAGATAGTTGTAATTTAATGGTAAAAGATGCGAAAATATCAACACTCGGAGAAGAAGCAAATGACGTATTTATTGTGTTACCATTAAAAAATGAAAAAAAATGTATTAATTATATAGAGAATATTAAAAATACAATTCGAGATAAAATATCAGATTTACATAAATGACAATAATAAGAGGACAAAATGACAAAAGAAATAATTGAATCAGGATATAATGACCTTTCGAACTCAATTGATGTTTCAGATAATACTGATTTATTAAAAGCAGTTAATTCTACTTTAAACGATCTTGATAAAGGTAAAATTAGAGTTGCTGAAAAAATAAATGACGGATGGGTCGTAAATGATTGGATCAAAAAAGCAATTTTACTATATTTTAGTTTTTCAAAAAATTCTGTTATTAAAGGGTCTGAGTCTGATTATTACGATAAAGTTCCCCTTAAATATAACAATTTATCTGAAGATGAAGCAATAAAAAATAAAGTTAGAATTGTGCCAAAAGCAACAGCAAGATATGGTTCCTATCAAGCTCCTGGTGTTATTTTAATGCCCTCTTATGTAAACATAGGTGCATATGTAGACGAATTTACAATGGTTGATACTTGGGCAACTGTTGGATCCTGTGCTCAGATTGGTAAGAATGTTCATTTGTCTGGCGGGGTTGGTATTGGAGGTGTTCTTGAGCCTTTACAAGCTACTCCTACAATAATCGAAGACAACTGTTTTATTGGAGCAAGATCTGAAATTGTAGAAGGTGTCATAGTTGAGAAAGGTTCAGTAATATCTATGGGAGTTTATATTGGGAAAAGCACAAGAATTTATGATAGAAGCACTGGAGAAATATCATATGGCTTAATACCTGCTGGATCTGTTGTTGTCTCTGGCAATCTGCCATCAAAAGATGGTAAATATAGTATGTATGCTGCAATAATTGTTAAAAAAGTAGATGAAAAAACACTTTCAAAAGTTGGAATAAATAATATTTTAAGAGATCTCGATTAATGAAAGATAATTTTAATGCTGCCTTAATAGCAAAAAAATTAATAGAAAAAAAATCTGTCACACCAGAAGATGATGGGTGCCAAGAACTTATAAAAAATGAATTAACAAAATATGAGTTTACACATCAAGATCTTAATATCAAAAATGTGAAAAATTTATGGCTTAGAAGAGGAAAATATGAACCTCTTATAGTTTTTGCCGGCCATACTGACGTAGTTCCTCCAGGGAATTTAAAGGAATGGCTCACTGACCCATTTACTCCCTTTGTAAAAAATAATTATTTGTATGGAAGAGGAGCTGCAGATATGAAATCTAGTATTGCTGCAATGATTGCAGCAACTCAAAGATTTATAGAGTTACATCCTAAGCATAATGGCTCTATAGGTTTCTTATTAACAAGTGACGAAGAAGGTCCTGCGGAATATGGTACAAAAAAAGTAATCGAAAAGTTTAAAAAAGATAATATGGCTATTGACTATTGTATTGTTGGAGAGCCAACAAGCAGTAAAGTTTTTGGTGATACCATAAAAAATGGCAGAAGAGGTTCTATAACAGGGTATTTAAAAATTTATGGAATTCAAGGTCATATTGCTTATCCAGAATTGGCAAAAAATCCAATTCACTTTGCTGGATCAATAATCGAAAAATTGAAAAACCATACTTGGGACAATGGTAATAAATATTTTCCTAAAACTTCTTTTCAAATATCTTCAATACTATCTGAAGATGTTGCAACAAACATGATTCCTGGCTCTGTGGATATTATTTTTAATCTCAGATTTTCTAATGAACTTACTCAAAAGGATATAAAAGAAGAATTTAAGAAAATTTTAGATGATTCAAATTGTAAATATAGTATAGAATGGAAATGCTCAGCCGAACCATTTATTACAAATGAAGGAAAAATCACAAACGTACTTCAAAAAGTAATAAAAGATGTTATAGGTGTAAAGTCGTCATTATCAACTTCTGGTGGTACTTCAGACGCTAGATTTATTTCAAAACATGCTAAAGAGACTGTCGAATTTGGTCCGCTAAATGAATCTGCGCATAAAATTAATGAAAATATTAAATTAGATGATTTAGCTAATCTCGAAAAGATATATTTTTCTGTTTTGAAAGAATTATTATTATGAATATTTTTTACATAAAGAGCTAAATTCTTTCCAATGATCAAATTTTGAGTTTTCTAAATAATAAAAAATTTCTTCTAGTAGCTCTTTGTAGGTATCTTCTGAAATATTGCTAGAAATTAAAAGATACCTTAAATATATTAAATAAGTGTTCAACACATCTGTTTCACAATAATCTCGTATTTCTTTAATATCATTATTTAAATAATGCTCGACAACCTTGCTACCATCAATACCATATTTCCCAGGAGCTCCAATTAATTGAGCAATATCACTTAGTGAGGAAGGTTTTTTATATCCGCATAAAATATCCATTAAGTCTAAATGTCGATCATGGTATCTGTTTAAGTAATTATTCCACTTAAAATCCTTATCATCTTCTCCTTTATCCCAGTATTTTATAGATGAGATGCCATGAATTAATGCCCGGTAATGTATTACAGGAGAATCAAATCCTTTACCATTCCAGCTAATTAATTGTGGCTGGTATTTATCAATAATTCCAAAAAAAAGTTTTACTATATCCTTCTCTTGAGAGTTTTCATCTCCAAGTGATATAAGAGAAAGCTTTTCTTTATGTTTATATAAAACTGATATAGCCACTATTTTATGAAGATGTAAAGGTTGAAACATTGAACCACTTTTTTGAAATTGTGTATGTTCCATAGCTTTTATAATATTTTTTTTACTTAGATCTTTTAAATCTAAAATTTTCTCTCCACCCTTGGTATCTGGAACTGTCTCTATATCAAATACTAAAATATTCATTTATTAAAAATCCCTGTAGAAATATACCTGTCCCCTCGATCACATATTATTGAAACTATAACTGCATCACTTTCTTTTTTTGCTAATTCTAAGGCAACATATGTTGTGCCACCAGAAGATGGGCCAGCAAAAATTCCCTCTTGCTTCGCTAAATCCCTAGTTGTTTCCTCAGCTTGTTTCTGAGAAATATAGATAATTTCGTCAATATTTTTTGGATCATAAATTTTTGGAATATATTCCTTAGGCCATTTTCTAATTCCTGGTATCGACGAACCTTCTTCTGGTTGTACCCCAATAATTTTTATTTTTGGGTTCTTTGATTTTAGGTATTTTGCAGTTCCAACAATTGTTCCTGTTGTTCCCATCGAAGCAACAAAATGCGTAATCTTGCCATTTGTATCTTTCCATATTTCTGGCCCGGTAGTTTTATAATGAGCTTCAACATTATCTTTATTTGCAAACTGATTTAGCACAAATCCTTTTCCTTCATTTTGCATTCTGAGTGCTAGATCTCTAGCACCCTCCATTCCTTCATCTTCAGAAACTAAGATTATTTCGGCGCCATATGCTTTCATAGCAGCTCTTCGCTCAATGCTCATGTTGTCAGGCATAATTAAAATTAATTTAAAGCCTTTTATCGCGCAAACCATAGAAAGTGCTATACCCGTATTTCCACTTGTAGCCTCTATTATTGTATCACCAACTTTAATTAAACCTCTGTCTTCAGCACCAGAAACCATGTTCATAGCAGCTCTGTCTTTAACAGACCCAGCAGGATTATCTCCTTCAAGTTTTACAAACAAATCACTACTACCTTTATTTATTCTTTGTAACTTTACAAGAGGAGTATTTCCAATAAGCGAATTAATAGTCTTAATATTCATATTTATTTATTTAATATTATTGCATTAGCAACTGCATATTTTTTTTCATCTGAAATTGATATGTGTATTATCTTATCGAGGTGTAATTTTAATTTTTTAATATTATTTATTTTTACTAAAGGTTTTCCAAGGCTGTCGTGTGTAATAAATATATTTTTTAACAGAATACCATTTAAAATTCCTATACCCAGAGCTTTGCCTACTGCTTCTTTAGCAGCAAATCTTTTTGCTAAAAATGAAATTTTATCATTTGAAACTTGAAAATTTTTAAGCTCACTATTACTTAATATTTTTTTTGCAAATTTGTCACCATATTTTGAGTATATTTGATCTACTCTTTTTAACTCTACAATATCTATCCCAATGCCAAAAACACTCATTACGCATCTCCGATTATACTTTTCATTTTTTTTATTGCTTCAGCTAAGCCAAGAAATATTGATTCTGCAATTATTGAATGGCCAATATTTAGTTCATTTATCTCCTGTATTCTAGCAATTTCTTTAACATTAGTATAATCAAGACCATGTCCAGCATTTACTACTAATGAAATATTTTTAGCATATTGTGCTGAAGATTTAATTTCATTTAAAAAATAATCTTTTTCTCTTATATTTGCTTCAGCATATTTTCCTGTGTGCAGCTCAATTGCTCCTGCATTTAGGTCTTTTGCTATTTTTACCATTTCAATATCAGGCTCAATAAATAATGATATTAGTGCTTCTGATTTTCTTAAGCTTGAAATTGTTTTACTTACATTATCAAAATTTTTTTTTATATCTAATCCCCCTTCAGTCGTAAGCTCTTGTCTTTTTTCTGGGACTAAACAAATAAAATCTGGCTTAATATCATTTGCAATTTTGCACATTTCTTTTGTAGGTGCCATTTCCAAATTTAATTTCGTTTTTATGTGTTTTCTGGCAAGCTTAATGTCTTCAAATTGAATATGTCGACGATCTTCTCTTAAGTGCATAGTTATACTATCAGCTCCACTACTTTCAGATATTTTTATTGCAGTGAGCATATCTGGATACGGAGTATATCTTTGTTGCCTTATTGTTGCCACATGGTCTAAGTTAACACCTAGTTTAATCATAATTTTACCTAACCTTACAACATAATATATTCAAGTATTTCTCTCGTTTTAATCTTTTTTGGTTGTATATAATAATCTATTAGTCTTCTCATAAATACCCTAGATTCTTTTAAAGTTTCAAGATCATATTCAATCTGTCCTGATAAAGCCATTAATGTGCTACCTGAATATGTTTCTTTATAATCTATTTCTAGTTTTGGTCCTTGTTCAGGAATATAAGCATATCTTTTATCTTCTTTTATTAAATTGCCATTTAAATCATGATCAAAAAAAATATAATGGCCAGTTAGTATTAATAAACCTATTTCAAAAATATTAAGATCAATCAAATAATTATACTTTGAATCTGCCAATTTTCTCAAACAATCATCATAATGATTATATAACTTGTCAATTTTATAATCATTCTTAGTTAAATAAAACATAATTTCGTTATAATACATTCCAATAATTTTATGATTATCCTTAAAATTTTTAATTGGATTTATTGACTCAATATTTCTTAAAAATTTTATATTACTTTTTCCAGACCAATTTATATTATATGAACAAAATAACTGTAATGCATTTTTTCTTTTATTAGATTTTATTCCTTTATGTATAAAGGTTATTTTTCCATATTCTTTAACTACGGCATCATAGAGAATACTTGATTCTCTATATGGAGTTACCCTAAAAATATATATATCTGAATTTTCCATTTTAATTATAAGAATTTAAAAAATATTTTGTGTCCTTCCATTTCGGATCATATTTAACATGTATTTTTAAAAAAACTTTTTTTCCAAGCAACTTTTCTGAATTAATTCTTGCATATTTACTAATTTTAACCAACATAGACCCACCTTTGCCAACAACAATGCTTAAATGGCTTTTTTTACTTAAAAATATTGTGGAAGTGATCGATACTAATTCTTCTTCTTCATTAAATGTATTAACTTCTACATGCAAAGAATACGGTAACTCTAAAGATAAAAACTTTATACAAGCCTCTCTAATATATTCTGCGATAAAAAAGTCTTGTGGTTTATTGCTAATAATATTTTCATACAAAGGCTTTGAGGTTTCAGGCAAAAGTTTTTTAATAAGAATCTTAAGTCTTGAAATATTACTATATTTCTTTGAACTTATTGGTATAACTTCATCATAAATTGTTGTAATTTCTTTTGGCAGGCTAGATAATATTTTTGGAAGCTTTACACTTTTTTTATCAAGATCTACTTTATTTAATACTAAAATTTTTGGAATTTCAACGCTTCTAATATTTTCAATAACTTTGTGATCATCGCTATCAATTTCGTAATAATTTATAACGTGGACAATTACATCTGATTCATAAATTGCGGATAAAGCGCTTTTATTTAAAATCCTATTAAAATTTTTTCTTATGTTAAAGTTTATTCCTGGTGTATCCACAAATAAAAATTCAGTATCTTTTTCATAAAGAACACCATCTATTTTATGACGTGTTGTCTGTGGCTTGTTTGTTTCTCCTGCTAAATGTTTTTTAATTAGGGAATTAAACAGTGTTGATTTTCCTACGTTAGGTTTACCTATTATTGAAATATTTCCACTATTCATTATCTTTATTGTCATAAATTTTTCTAATTTTATTATATGCTTTTAGGGCAGCCTCCTGCTGAGATTTTCTTTTATTACTTCCAGAGCCACTTTCAGAAACATTGAATTTTTTTATGGTACAAATAGTTTTAAAAGTTATATTATTTTTATTTTGAATCTCTTCAGTTTCATAATTAGGAAGTTCGAAGTTATTTGCCTGTAGTAATTCCTGTAATTTTGTTTTTGGGTCTTTAAGATTTTCGTCACTTGGCATAGAGTTCAAAATATCATCAAAAATCTTGTATATAAAAATTCTTGCTAAATCTGGACCCTCAACAATATAAACTACAGCTATCAAAGCTTCAAGCGCATCAGAAATTATTGAGTCACGCCTATGCCCGCCACTTTTTTTTTCTCCACCACCCAATATAATTTTACTACCAATATCATATCTTGCAGCAACCTTACTTAAGGTTTCTTTTTTTACAATATAAGATCTTTTTCTACTTAATGTCCCTTCATCGTCATCTGGAAATCTTTCATATAAATATTCTGCAATAAAAAAACCTAATATTGCATCGCCAAAAAATTCTAGACGTTCATTATTTTTATTGCTTGCACTTCTGTGAGTTAACGAATTTAAGTATATTTGTGATTTCTTGATTTTTGAGGATAATAATTTTTCAATATCTTCTTTTTTCATATTTTATTTTATTGAATTACCAATTCTGTTGTATTTAAGACTATAATTATTGCTATTAAAGCTCATCCATATAAGGAAAGCTTTACCAACTAAATTTTCTTCGGGAACATAACCCCAGTATCTACTATCACTACTATGATCGCGATTGTCACCCATAACAAAATATTTTCCGCTTGGTACTTCAAAAAATAAGTCATTTGAAGGGCTAATGTTATCATTTAATATTTCGTATCTATTTGAGTCACTATCTTCTATAAACATTTCAATTTCTGGTCTAAAAAACTCTTCAATATATTGATGATCAATTTTTTTAAGTTTTTCATATTTTTTATTATTTACATATAAGGTTTTATTAATATATTTTATTTTATCTCCAGGAATACCTATTACCCTTTTAATAAAATTAATATTTTCATCTATTGGATATCTAAATACAATGACATCTCCTCGTCTAGGGCTATTGATATTAATAATTTTTGAGTTTGTGATTGGCAAACGAATACCATATGTATATTTATTAACCAGGATATAGTCGCCAATTAATAATGTTGGCAGCATTGACCCTGACGGAATTCTAAAAGGCTCTGCCACAAATGATCTTAAAAATAATACAATCAATAAAATAGGAAGAAATGATTTTGCTTGAACAATCATCCAATTGAGAATTTTATTATCTTTACTTATATTTTTTTTATTAATTATGATTAATAAGATACTAAGCAAAATTAATAAAACTAATATAAATTCTAAGTCGACACTATTCATTTATATTTGTTTAATTTTTATTCAATCTTTTTTAAGAACCGTCAATACTTCTTCTAATTCTGAAACTAATTGACTTACCAGTTGGGAAGATACAGAGCTATCATTATTGGCGTCTTCACCAGTAAGTTTTTTTCTTGCACCTTCAATTGTATAGCCTTGCTCATATAGCAAACTTCTAATTTGCCTAATCAATAATACGTCGTGTCTTTGGTAGTATCTTCTATTTCCTCTTCTTTTTACAGGAGATAAGGTTGGGAATTCCTGCTCCCAGTACCTTAACACGTGAGATTTAACATCACATAAATCACTTACTTCGCCGATAGTAAAATATCTTTTACTAGGTATAGATTCATTGTTCTTTCCATTAGTCACTAATTGCATTATTTTCAACTCTTTCTTTTAATTTTTGACCTGCCCTAAATGTAACAACTCTTCTGGAGCTAATTTCAACATCCTCGCCAGTTTTAGGATTTCTTCCTGGCCTTGCTTTTTTGTCTCGTAAAATAAAATTTCCAAATCCTGATATTTTTACATCAGACCCCTCAACTAAGATGTCAGATATTTCACCAAAAAAAATTTCAACAAACTCTTTTGCTTCTCTTTTATTAAGACCAAGCTCTTCATACAACTGTTCTGCTATTTCTGCCTTCGTCAATGCCATAACTTACCCTATTTATAATTATTTTCTAAGTTGTATATTAAATTTTTTCTGAAGTTTATCTATTATAGAATTCATAAATACATCAACTTCATCGTGTGTAAGTGTTTTATTTTTTTCTTGAAAGATAAAGCCCATACCTAAGCTTTTTTTATCCTCCGGAATATTTTTACCTACATATAAATCAAAGAGTAATATTTTTTTTAAAGAATGTACATTAATTTCTTTTATTTTTTTTATTAAGCTATCATAGCTTATATTACTATCAATTAAGAAAGATAAGTCTCTTCTAATATTTGGTAATTTTGAATAGTTTTCAAACTTTTCCTCATTTTTATTCCTATCTAAAAAATTTATAAGATCAGTTATCGATAAAGATAAAGAAATATATTTTTTCTTATTAAACGTGTGCCCTTTTATAGAATAATTTAATTTATGCTTTTCTATAGCAAACATTGAGGCTATATCTTCTGCTATAGAATTCATATCATATTTATCAAATTTCGGGCTTTTGATTGCCCAACTCTCGTCGTGTCTCTCACCACTAACCAAACAAGTTAAAATTTGCTCTATATTAGCGCCATAAACATTACTAACTTCAAAAAAACGATAAGAGTTTTCGGAATTTACATTGGAGTTATATTCAATATTTTTAATTAACGACCCTGTTAAATTACTTCTTAATTTACTTTGGTCTAAGCTCATATAATTTGAAATTTTATAGTGATTATTAAAGTTTTCGTTTTTCCAATTCATATTTTCAAACTCATTATCTCCAACAAATGAATAATTTATGCATTCTGAAAAACCACTATTATACAAAAAATTTTTTATATGATTTATAACATTACGTGGAAGATATTTACTGCTTAAACTGATATTTATATTTTCTGGATTCGAAGGAATATTATCATATCCATACAATCTAGCTACCTCTTCAATATAATCTGAGTGGATATTTAAATCAAATCTATAGCTAGGATTTATCACAGTATTATCTTTTTTGTTAAATACACATCCAATAGATTTTAAAATATTAATAACATCATTATTCTTTAACGATATACCAATAACCTCATTTATTTTTTTAAAATCTATTTGGACTTTATTTTTTTTAGGTAAATAATCTGAATTATTAACGCTAATAATTTCTGAGAAATTACAGGCTTTATTTGAGCCAATAATTTCACTAAACTTGCTTAAAGCCTTTGTAGATAACTCAAAATCGACGCCCCTTTCAAATCTATGTGATGATTCAGTATGCAATTTAAGATCTCTGGCTTTATTTGATATAAAATCTGGGTTAAAGAAAGCGCTTTCTATAATTATATTTTTAGTTTTTTTAGAAACTGCACTATGTTCTGAGCCTATTATTCCTGCTAAAGATAATACATTATCAGAGTCAGAAATAATAAAATTTTTAGATGTTAATTGATATTCATTACCATCTAAAGCTTTAAAAGATTTATTTTTTTTTGCGAATCCTAAACTAATACTACCATTTATCATATCAGCATCGTATGCGTGCATAGGCTGCCCAATATCTATCATAATATAGTTAAGTATATCTACTATTGGATGAACCAATTTAATACCAATTTGATTAAGCCTATTTGTTATGTAAGATGGAGCTTCAAAAGAGGAATTAAGATTTTCAAGGGACATATATGAAAAAATTGGGCAAACATTTTTTTCCTCAATATTTATTTTTAGCTGATGACTTTGACAGCTAGGGATAACCTTTATATTTTTATTACTCTTCAGCTTAAAATTATTATTAATAGAGTTTAATTCTCTAGCAATACCATAAACAGATAAACAATCTGATCGATTTGGAGTGAGGTCTACATCTATAAGGAAATCATTATCTATCTTTATAATTTCGTCAACTTCTAAGCCAGCCATTGTCAACTGATGACAAAGATCGTCAGTGCTTACTGAAATATCAATATATTCCTCTAACCAACTCCTAGTAAATTTCATTTTTTACACTCTCTGAAATTGTTTTAAAAATCTAAGATCATTTTCATAAAATAATCTTAGATCAGTTATTCCTAACTTAAGCATTGCAAGTCTTTCAACGCCCAACCCAAAAGCGTACCCACTATATTTTTCACAATCAATATTGGCCATTGTTAAAACATTTGGGTGAACCATGCCGCAACCTAATATCTCTAACCACTTTTTATTTCCTTTATTATCAAAATACTCAATATCAACTTCTGCTGAAGGCTCAGTAAACGGAAAATAAGATGGGCGAAACCTTATTTTCAAATCATCTTTTTCAAAAAAACTTTTTAAGAAAATATTTATAGTGGATTTTAAATTAGCAAATGAAACATTCTCATCGATATATAAACCCTCGATTTGATGAAACATTGGAGTATGAGTAATATCTGAGTCCTTTCTATAAACTTTACCAGGAGCAATGATTCTTAAAGGTGGTCTTTTTTTACTCATTGTTCTTATTTGTACAGAAGAAGTATGAGTTCTAAGTAGTAAATTTTTATTTTCCAAATAAAAAGTATCGTGCATTGCTCTAGCTGGGTGTGATTCTGGAATATTTAATGCAGTAAAATTATGAAATTCATCTTCAACTTCTGGGCCATCAACATACTCGAATTTTAGAGATTGAAAAATATCAATAGCTTCATTCATAATTTTTGTAATGGGGTGTAGACTTCCTAGAGATGACAATTTGCCTGGCATTGAACTATCAAAAGCATCAAGGTTATCATCAGTAGTCACATCTAAAGATATCTTCTTATCATTGATGAAGTCATTAATTTTTTTCTTAACTAAATTTAGGTCTTTTCCTGCTTTTGCTTTATCTTCTGGAGCTAAATCTGAAAGTGATTTCATTAATCCATTTAAAATACTTTTTTTGCCTAAAAACTGTACTCTAAAATTTTCTAAATCAGTATGATTATTAACATTTGTAATTAATTTTAATGCTTCATCTAAAACTTTATCGAGATCTTTTTTTAATTTATCAACAGACATTACGCTGCTAGCTGTGACTTCGCCTCTTTTGCTATTGCAGCAAAAGTTTCAATATCATTCATTGCCAAGTCTGCAAGAATTTTTCTATCGATTTCAATTTCAGCCTTATTAAGACCATTAATAAGACTACTGTAACTTAAATCATATATTCTTGCTGCCGCATTAATTCTTGTAATCCATAACGCTCTAAAGGTTCTCTTTTTTTGTCTTCTATCTCTATAAGCATATTGTCCTGCCTTTGTTACAGCTTGTGTAGCTACTCTATAAACGTTTTTTCTAGCTCCATAATAACCTTTAGCTTTTGCTTTAACTTTTTTATGTCTTGCGTGTGCAGTAACGCCTCTTTTTACTCGTGACATCTTAATTACTCCGTTAAATGTATGGCAACAGTTTTCTTACTGCTGGTGTATCAACTTTATCAACTATGTCAGGGGATCTTAACCCACGTTTACGTTTTGTGCTTTTTTTTGTAAGTATGTGGTTTAAATGTGATCTCTTACATTTAAACTTTCCTGATGAAGTTGCTTTAAATCTTTTTGCAGCTCCTCTATTTGTTTTTAATTTTGGCATTACTTTATCCTTTGTTATCTTCTTGGCGCAATCACCATTACAATTTGTCTTCCTTCAAATTTAGCTCTTTGTTCAACTTCTGCTATATCCTCTAAATCTTTTTCTATTCTCTCTACCTGCTTCATTCCTAATTCTTTATGTGCAAGCTCTCTTCCCCTAAATCTTATAGTTATTTTAGCTTTATCTCCATCAGTTATAAATCTTTTAATATTTGAGAGCTTTGTCTGATAATCATTTTCTTCAGTTCCTGGTCTCAACTTAATTTCTTTAACCTGTTGCTGCTTTTGCTTTTTTTTTGCTTGCTGAGCTTTTTTATTTTGCTCGAACCTAAATTTTCCGTAGTTCATGACCTTGCATACTGGTGGTTTAGCGTTTGGCGTAACCTCAACTAAATCTAGGTCTGCTTCCTTTGCAATTTCTAGAGCATCACTAATCTTTACCACTCCTAAATTTTCACCCTCAACACCGATTAATCTGACTTCAGGGGTTTTAATGCTCTGATTAAGTCTTGTATATTTGTCTGAACTAATATCTATCTCCTTAATAATTATTATATACTAATTTTTGTTTATTGTTTCAATTTACTTATAAATTCCTTAACACTGATTAATTTATGTTCAGTGCCGTCATATTCTCTGACTGAAATATTACCTGATGATACTTCTTTATCGCCAATTATTACAACATAAGGTATTTTTGAAATAATCAATTCACGAATCTTATATCCAATCTTTTCGTTTCTCAAGTCTAATGAACACCTAAAACCACTTTCTGATAAAACTTTTTCAACATTCTTTGCGCATTCTATATGCTTATCAGTAATATTAGCAATTATTATTTGCTCAGGACTCAGCCAAAAAGGTAAATTTCCACCATAATGTTCTATCAAAATTCCTATAAATCGCTCAATTGATCCAAGTATTGCTCGATGAATCATTACCGGAGTTGATTTTTCCCCTTTTTCATCAATAAATGAAGCAGATAAAGCCGACGGCATTGAAAAGTCAAGTTGAATTGTGCCACATTGCCACACACGATCTAATGAATCCGTTAGAGAAAATTCTATTTTGGGGCCATAAAATGCTCCCTCGCCCTCTTGTATAGAAAACGACTCAACACTTTCAGACAAAACCTTTTTTAAAATATCCTCTGATTTATCCCATAATTCTTCATTACCTACTCTTTTTTCTGGCCTTGTTGACAAAGCAATACTGATATTTTGAAAGCCAAAATATTTATACACCATAAATGTCATTTTAATTAAATTATGGATTTCTTTACTTAGTTGTTCCTCGGTACAAAAAATATGAGCATCATCTTGGACAAATTGTCTAGCCCTCATTAAGCCATGAAGAGTTCCAGAGGGTTCATTTCTGTGCACCAGCCCGAACTCTGATATTTTTATTGGTAAATCCTTGTAACTTTTTAATCCCTGATTAAAAATCTGAACATGAGCAGGACAATTCATTGGTTTTATTGCATAATCTTTTTTTTCAGAACTTGTGGTAAAAATCATTTCACCAAACTTATCCCAATGCCCAGATTTTTCCCAAAGCTTTCTATCAAGCACTTGGGGAGTGTTGACTTCTTGATAACCATTTTTAAGAGTAATATTCCGTATATAATCTTTTATAATATTATATATAGTCCATCCTTTGCTGTGCCAAAAAACCATTCCGGGTGCTTCATCCTGAAAATGAAAGAAGTCTTGTTGTTTACCAATTTTTCTATGATCGTTTTTTTCTGCAGCTTCAATTTTACTAATATATTCTTGAAGTTCTTTTTTTGAATCCCAAGCTGTACCATATATTCTTTGAAGCATTTTATTATCCGAGTTACCTCTCCAATATGCTCCTGAAACTTTTGTTAGTTTAAAGTGTTTTAAAAATTTTGTGTTAGGTACATGAGGGCCTCTGCACATATCAACATATTCTTGATGATAATATAATGCTATCTCTTCACCTTCGGGGATTTCTTTAATAATTTCTTCCTTATATGACTCATTTCTTTTTGAAAAAACATCTAAAGCTTCCTCAGGAGTAACAACCTTTCTAACTACATCATAATTTTGCTTAATCAAATCATTAATTTTCTTTTCGATTAAAATTAAATCTTCATTATTAAAAGTTTTTTCGCAATCTATATCATAATAAAATCCATTTTTAATAACAGGTCCAATTGCCATTTTAGTATCTGGATACAGTTGTTTAATAGCATGACCAATTAAATGAGCGAAAGAGTGTCTTACAATATCAACTCCATCTTCATCATCTTTTTTTATAATTTCAATCTTGCTATCTTTTTCAATCTCTACAGATAGATCTCTTAATTTACCGTCAATTTTTCCAGCGATTGCTATTTTTGCTAAGGAATTACTAATACCTTTGGCCACCTCATATAAAGTAGTATTTTCCGGTATGTTTTTTATATTTCCGTCTGGTAATGTAATTTTTGGCATTATTTACCTAATATTATATTATAAAATTAATGGTAGGCACGATTGGGTTCGAACCAACGACCTCTACCATGTCAAGGTAGCGCTCTAACCAGCTGAGCTACGCGCCTTCGTTATTTAATGTTAATATATCATTTATATATTAATCATGCATAATAGCATTAAAGTATTTATTAAAAAAATTATGAAAAAATTTAATAAACAAATAGTGATATTTATAGTTTTTACTCTTTTTAGTAATTTCACATATGCAGAAAAAGCTGAAAAAGACGAGCCTGTATACCATGTAGTATTAATTTGGCTTAAAACATATCGAAATGAAATGAGAATTAATAAGATTATAAATGCAAGTAAAGAACTTAAAAATATTCCTGGTGTTTTAGAGGTTTCAACAGGCAAGGTATTGAGAAGTGCTCGAGTAATAGTTGATGATACATTTGATGTTAGTGTAATTATTAAGTTTGCGTCAAAAGAATATTTAAAGGATTATCTGGTTCATCCTATACATGTTAAAATTGCTAATGAAGTTATTAAACCATTAGCGAATAAAATATTAATTTACGACACAATACTAGTTGAATAAAAAATAAGGGAAATATGGAACTAATTTTTCATAAGTCAAAAAAATATATTGATGAAGATATTTTTTATTATATAAGTGATCAAAGAGATAAGCACTCAATGATAAAACCAAAAAAAGAAAATCTCATTAGCATGACTGTTGACTCTGAATTATTAATTACACCAACTAAAAATAAAGTTTCTAATATTTTTTACCCATTTAAGAAAAATAGTATTGATAAAATTTATCTAGGACTAAGCTTTCCTTTATTTTCAAATAATTGGGCTGCATCATATTTAAGATATCTTTTAAAAATAATAAAAAAGGATGGATCGATAATACTTCCTGTATACCCTGAAGAACAAGCTGAAGAAAAAGGTTTATTTTCTAGGAGTTTTTTAGAGAATATATTTACAAGCAGAACTGGTTGGACAGGGACTAATAATGTGTGGGCTGAAAATGATGGCGTTATGTCAATGCGTATTGGAAAAAAGTTTCCAAAAAAAATGAATAGCACCTGTAATTATTTCCTAGAAGAAATGGGAAATGCATTTTACAGGGACCAGGAAAATAAAAATAATTTACAAGATATAAAAAATTTCTGGGCAACAAGTAGAATCAGCGCAATAGTGGAAAAAATTATTCAAGATAATGGTAATAGCAAGAAATTTAAATACTGTGATATTGGAGATGACCCTTTTTTACCTTTTGAAGTAAATGCAAGTAACTATATTAAAGTAAATAAAACACTAGTAATTACTAATGATGAAGAATCATATGCTGATTTAGAAAATTATTTTTCTTATAGAAATAAAAATAATATTCAAAAGATTAAAATGGGGCAACTTTTATCGTTAAAACCCAATGTAGTATCTATTATAAATAATAAAAATAATATTAAGATACTAGAAGAGTGTATTAAAATTTTACCAGAATCTACATTTATTCTTTTTGGTGAGATCAATAATAATTTATATGAAAATTTTGTTATTACTCCTTACTCATCAATAATGGCCACAAGTTTAAAAACAGATAAAATAATTAATCACTATTCAGACATAATACAAGATGAAATCAATGAGGAAAAAAATTCAATTTCATCAAAATTTTATGTTTTGAAACCAAAAATATAATGGCATTTAAAAAATACTCAAGAGCAGCTTATAACCCTTTATCTGATAAACCATATAAATTATCAAGATCTAGAATTGATAATTATTTGAACTGCCCAAGATGTTTTTACATGGAGGAAAGAAAAAAAATAAAAGCTCCATCTGGGCCAACTTTTACATTAAATAACGCTGTTGATAATCTTTACAAAAACGAATTTGATCTTTATAGAAAAGAAAAAAAACCACATCCTATAATGATAAAACATAATTTAGAATGCATTCCTTATGACGACGAAAAATTACCCGAATGGAGAAATGCTTTTAAAGGAATACAGTATCATGATAAAAAAACAAATTTAATTTTCTTTGGCGGAATTGATGATATTTGGATTAACAATAATGGTGAACTTCATATTGTTGATTACAAAGCAACAGCAAAAAAAACTTTTAATCCAAATTTTGATACTGGCTGGGAAATTTGTTACAAAAGACAGATTGAAATCTATCAGTGGCTTTTTAAAAAAAATGGATTCAATATCTCAAATATTGGATACATTATTTATGCAAATGGAAAATCTGATGAAAAAGAATTTGATGGGAAATTAACTTTTGATCAGCATTTATATACTCTTGCATGTAATACAGATTGGATTGATAAAATAATTCCAAAAATATATGAATGTCTTAACTCAGATAATCTTCCAAAAACTGGTGGGGGATGGAATGGAGAAGGTTGTGAGCAATGTAATTATAAGAAACAATTGGCAGAAATTTTTAAACAACATTTAAAAATAAATTCTACTCAAAAATAGACATAAAATAAGGAAGCCACGCGTAAATTATCACCATTGCAAAAACAATTTCAAAAAACATTACCTTTTTAAAGAAAATTTTTTCATTACTTGATGTAGAAGAAGAAACTTTAACTGTAACCATCACGATATCAAACATTAGCACCATTATATAAATTGGTAAAGTTGCAGGAAGACCTAAAGTAAAAAAAGTATTTATAAAATTATCTAAAATAAGTTCTGTATTTTCGTCCTGGATAAATATTAAATATAAAAACCCTAAAAGAATTAATAAAAATCTAAGTAAGCTAATTTTTTTGATAAATTTACTAATTTTCTAATCCTGCATATAATGTTTCATTAATACTTCGGCTACTTCAGGTCTAGCAAATTCTTTTGGTAAACTTTCTCCATTTGAAAGCATTTCTCTTACTTTTGTTCCTGAGAGAATTACAAAGTCATCCTTTGAATGATCTTCTACATCTCTCATCATTACAACCTTATTCAATTTTTTAGAATATGCAGTATGATCAGCCTTAAATATTTTTATTTTTAAAGCATCTGATGGAATTTCATCGAAAATGTCTTGCGCGTCAAATGCGCCATAATAATCTCCAACACCAGCATGATCTCTTCCAACAATTAAGTATGAACATCCGCAATTTTGCCTAAATACTGCATGAAGAAGAGCTTCCCTAGGCCCTGCATACAACATATCGAATCCATATCCAGTAATCATAACGTAATCTTTTGGAAAATAATGCTCTACCATCGTTCTAATCGCCGAATCTCTTACATCGGCAGGAATATCTCCCGGTTTTAATTTTCCAAGTAACATATGAATTAATATTCCATCTGCATTTACTCTCTCTCCAGCCATTCGACATAACTCCTCGTGAGCTCTATGCATTGGATTTCTAGTTTGAAATGCAACTACATTATTCCATCCTTTTGACTCTATTGACGATCTTATTTGCATTGCCGTTCTGAATGTTTCACCAAAATCTTTTTCAAAATAACTAAAATTAAGTACATCCACATTTCCGCTTATCAAGGTATCACCTTGATCATAAAATGTGTTTACCCCAGGATGTTCTTTATCATTTGTGCCAAATACTTTTTCAATAATATTATCTATATCATCAGTATCTAATTTTTCAATTTTATTAACTGTCTGGATAGCGATGATTTGATCTCCATCTACATTTGGATCTATTAGGGCTATTTGCTCTCCCTCTTTAAAATCTATTTTTTGACTTGTTAAATTTACTACTGGAGTTGGCCAAAATAAGCCGTTACTTAATTTCATTTCATTAGCTACTGAAAGCACATCTTTTTTATCCATAAAACCGCCCAAAGGTGTAAAGTAACCTGCTCCTAACATAACTAAATTTGCGGCCGCAGCAGAACTAACCTTAATCTTTTTCATAGTTTTAGCTGATTCTAAAAGCGCAGCTTTTTCCTCATCAGTATTTACAATTTTTGGCATTAATTCTTCTGAGCCATGTGGTTTGATCATTTTTATCTCCTTAAATTAAGTAATAACAATATGTCTTTAATAATTTCTTTATTATCCCCATTACGGTATGATTATCTTATATTAATATAATACAAAAAAGAATAAGCATTAATTAAAATGAAAAATCTTATAGCCCCGTCGATCTTATCAGCAAACTTTGCAAAATTAGGCAAAGAAGTTGAAGACGTAATCTCTGCAGGCGCTGATATTATACATTTTGATGTGATGGATAACCACTATGTTCCAAATTTAACTATTGGGCCTTTAGTTTGCAAATCACTAATTGACTATGGTATTAAAAAACCAATAGATGTCCACCTTATGACAACACCTGTAGATGATTTAATCAATCAATTCTGTGATGCTGGTGCATCAATGGTATCCTTTCATCCAGAAGCTACCAAGCACGTTGATAGAAGTATTGAGCTTATTAAAAGTAAAGGGAGTAAGGCTGGCATTGCCTTAAATCCTGCATCACCCTTATCACTGCTCGATCATATATTAGATAAAATAGATTTTATTTTAATAATGTCGGTTAACCCAGGATATGGTGGCCAAAAATTTATTCCAAACTCCCTGGATAAGATTCAAAAATGCAAAGAAATGATTGATTTGGCAAAACGTGAAGTTGAGATCGAAGTTGATGGGGGAATAAGCGCAGAAAATATACAGAGTGTAAAAAATGCTGGCGCAAATATATTTGTTGCTGGCTCGGCTATTTTCAATTCAAAGAATTATAAAAATACAATCCAAAAAATGAAGCAAGAAATTTCTGCTGGCTAAATAAAATGTTGAAAGAAGATTTTTTAAAATTTGCTGAACAGGGAAATTCTAGAGTTTCAATAAATAAATCGTTTGAAAATTTTAAAAAAAATCCCTTAGATGTATACAAAAAA
>CACEJE010000012.1 GCA_902559815.1 uncultured Thiothrix sp. | reverse complement strand
AAATAAAATTATTTTTTACGATTTATAGAAAAATCCGCTAAAAAATTTAGTAAATTTGATACTTCTTTATCTTCTAAAACCTTCAAGTTATTTTTAGCCTTAACTACAAATTCATATGCTTTATTTTGAGTAAATTCAATTGAATTTGTTTCAAAAATTATATCTCTTAGAACCATAAAATCTTCAATTTTACGATTTTGTATTATATCTCTTAAAACTTTTTTTTGCTTATCTGATGAATTCTCATAAGCATATATAAAAGGCATGGTAATCTTTCCACCACTCAAGTCATCTCCAATATTTTTGCCGATTTGTTCTTCTGAATCAGCTGTATAATCCAAAACATCATCTGATATTTGAAAAGCTAGCCCAATATTTCTTCCATACATCTTAAGATTTTTTCTAAGATTATCATTTCCATTTGCTAATACTGCTGTGCATTCACATAAGGCTTCAAAAAGAGTAGCTGTTTTGTATTGTATAACTTTTAAATATTGATCTACACTTGTTTCGACTTGGTCAACATACATTAACTGCAAGACTTCACCTTTTGCAATTGTGTTTGTTGCGCTAGCTAGAATTTTCATAATTTCCATGTCTTTTAGTTCGACCATAACTTCAAAAGATCTAGAGTACAAAAAATCTCCCACCAAAACACTTGCTTCATTACCCCACACTTTATTTACGGTATCTTTACCTCTTCTTTTGCCTGAGAGATCAACTACATCATCGTGTAATAATGTAGCCGTATGAATAAATTCTATTATTACGGCTAATTTATATGATTTATGTTTATCTAAATTTAAAGCTTTACCAATGATCGCTACCAATAATGGTCTTATTTTTTTTGAAGGAGCATCAATAATATATCTAGAAACCTTTTCTATTAATGGTATATCTGACTCTAAATATTTCAAGATTTCAGATTTAATATCTAAAATTTCATCCTGCATTGCATTACTAATAGTATTATAATCCATAGAGAGAGCCTGTTTTTTGTATATATGTTATGAAATGCCATTAATTATAACAAAATATCATTATATTCTTAACAATACATTGACCTCTATTTTTGATAAATGTAGAATACACATCCTGATAATATTTACAAAGAGATTGTTATGTATGCTGTTATAAGTACTGGTGGAAAACAATATAGGGTTTCTAAAGGTGACACAATCCAAATTGAGAAATTGGATAAAAATGAAGGAGATAAAGTTCAGTTTGATAAAATTCTTCTGATTTCTAATAATGGCAAAGTAACCATCGGGAAACCTTTTCTAGAAAAGAGTAAAATTGAAGGTATTGTGAAATCTCAGGGAAGGGATAAAAAAATCAATATAATCAAATTTAATAGAAGAAAGCATTACAAAAAACAAGCAGGGCATAGGCAAAGTTTTACGCAAGTAGAAATAACAAATATCGCAGAGGGATAAAATGGCTCATAAAAAAGCAGGTGGTAGTACTAGAAACGGAAGAGACTCAGAGTCTAAAAGACTAGGAGTCAAAAGATATGGTGGCGAACTAGTAAAAGCTGGAAACATCATCGTAAGGCAGCGTGGTACTAAAATTCATCCTGGAGAAAATGTTGGCTGTGGAAAAGATCATACTCTGTTTGCAAAATCTGCTGGCCACGTCAAATTTTCTATTAAAGGGCCAAAAAATAAGAAATATGTAAGTATAGTTTCCCCCTAAATATCTTATATAACAAACTTTTTCATTTAATTTAATTTTATACTTTTAAAGTATAATATTCCTTAATATTTAAATTCGAGAATAAATATGAAATTTGTAGATGAAGTAGAAATAGAAGTTAAAGCTGGCAAAGGCGGTAATGGGATTGCAAGTTTTAGAAGAGAAAAATATATTGAATTTGGAGGGCCAGACGGTGGTGATGGTGGTGATGGTGGCAACATATACTTAAAAGGCACAAAAACATTAAACACATTGGCAGACTTTAGAACTCAAAAAAAATTTAACGCTCAAAACGGTGAAAATGGAATGAGTAAAAATAAAACTGGCAGAAATGGTGTTGACTTAGACATACTTGTTCCATTAGGAACTATAGTATGCAATGCAGAAAATGATGTTTTTATAACTGAATTAATCAAAGACCAGGAGAGACTTCTTGTGGCTAAAGGTGGTAAACATGGCTATGGTAATTTGAGATTTAAATCATCTACAAATAGAGCTCCAAGAAAATTTACAAAGGGTTCTCCTGGAGAAGAACTAAACTTAAAATTAGAATTAAAATTGTTAGCAGATGCAGGCTTATTGGGCAAACCAAATGCTGGCAAATCGTCATTATTAAGAGCTATGACTAAAGCAAAGCCAAAAGTTGCAAATTATCCATTTACAACTTTAAATCCTTCATTAGGCGTAGTTGATATTGGATTTGGAGAAAGCTATGTAATAGCAGATATACCAGGTCTTATTAAAGGTGCTGCGAGTGGTATTGGTTTAGGTACACAGTTTTTAAAACATTTATCTAGAACTAATATATTATTACATGTAGTAGATATACAAAACGCGAATATTGATAAAGAATTAAACGAAATAAATCTAGAGCTTGAAGAATATGATAAAGATTTAAGAAATAAAGAGCAATATATTGTTTTCAATAAAATCGATCTTTTAGATAAGCTTGCACTAGAGAGAATAAAAGAAGAAATATATAAAATTTATGATAAAAAAACTGTTTTTTTTACTTCAACAATAAATAATATTGGTATAGATATATTAAAGAAGAGGATACTTGAATTATTAAAAGAAATTGAAATTAAGACAGGGAATTTTTAGTTAACTTATATTAATGTAAAAAATATTTTGAAAAATTATGAATTATAAAATGACAAATATTCAGCAGCTAAGAAATTCTGTTACTTCTTTAGAAAAAAAAGTAACAGTAATTAACGATAAATTAAAAAAGAAAGATCATAATTCATTGCTAAAAAATAGTATTAATTTAGAAAAGAAAATTAATGAAAAAAAAATTAATTTAAGTGAGCTTCAATTAGAAATTGCAAGCCTTAAAAGAAAGCAAAAAAATCTAAATTTACTTTTTACTATAATAATTTTACTATTTATTTCATATATATTTTTAACTATAAAATTATGAAGAAAATATGGGTAATTAAAATTGGGAGTTCTTTGGTTACAAAAAGTTCAACTGGGCTTAATATTAAAAATATAAAAGACTGGGCTGGTCAAATCAATGAGCTTATTGATCAAAATATAAACGTAATAATTGTATCTTCTGGTGCAATTGCTGAAGGTATGAACCGACTTAACCTTGTAAAAAGACCTTCATCATCAAGTCGTTTACAAGCTCTAGCGGCAACTGGACAAATGGGATTAATACAAGCATATGAAGTTGCTTTTAAAAAATATAATATTTTGACGGCTCAAATGTTACTAACACATGAAGACTTGAGTAATAGAGCACGATATCTTAATGCCAAAAATACATTAAATAATTTAATGCAATATAATATTATCCCAATAATTAATGAAAATGATACTGTTTCTACTGATGAAATAAAATTTGGTGATAATGATACTTTAGCTTCATTAGTAGCGAATCTAAGTGGAGCAGAAAAATTAATTATTTTAACTGACCAAGATGGTTTATATACAAATGACCCAAGAAAAGTTAAAAATTCGAAGCTTATAAAATCTATATCTGTATTAGATAAAAAATTAAATAAATACGCTGGGCCAAGTAATAATATCTTGGGCAGAGGTGGGATGATCACAAAAATTTCAGCTGCGAAAAAAGCTGCAAAATCGAACACACAAACAATTATTGCGAATGGAATTAAAAAGAATATTTTAATTAATATATTAAATAATCAAGATTATATCGGGACTACAATTTATAATAAAAATTCAGCAATAAATTCCAAAAAACAATGGATTGCTAATTCTTTAAAAATTAAAGGAAAAATTATTGTTGATGCTGGGGCAAAAAAAGTTATTAAACAGTCAGGTAAAAGTCTTCTTCCTGTTGGCATTAAATCTATCTCTGGGGAATTCAAAAAAGGAGACTTGTTAGCTATTTGTAGCTCAAATAACATAGAGATTGCTAAGGGTCTTACAAACTACGGTTCAAAAGAACTTGCTAAAATTATTGGTATGTCAACAGCAAGAATAAAGAAAGAATTTGGAATTATTGATAATGAAGTTGTAATTCACAGAGATAATATGATTTTATCCTAATTCAACTATTTGTTTGTTTAGTCTTGATTTGTACCTTGCGGCCTTGTTTTTATGAATAATGCCTTTAGATACGCCAGAATCGATAACTGGTACGGCTTTTTTATAATTTTCGCTTGCCGTCGATTTATCACCAGAAACAATAGCCTTAACTACATTTTTTACATGCGTTCTAAGTTTTGACTTTAAAGATATATTTCTTTGTCTTCTAGTCAATGATTGCCTAGCTCTTTTTCGTGCTTGAGCAGAATTTGCCATATCTTGAAAACCTTTTTCTATTAAAAGACGACAATATGCGGTTTTATTACTAATTTGTCAATAAGAAAGTAATAATTAGCTAAAAATTATATATAATTATACGATGTCACTTTCCATTAAAACAAAGTTTTTTAAAAATACTGCAGTAGTATCAGTGTTTACTATGTTCTCAAGAATTTTTGGTTACATTCGAGATGCAGCAATTTTTATTTTTATTAGTAATTCAACTGGCGCACTAGACGCATTTCTTGTAGCTTTTAGAGTTCCAAATTTCTTTAGAAGAATTTTTGGTGAAGGGGCCCTATCAACAGCTTATATTCCAATTTTAAGTGATTATAAAAATAATAAAAGTAATGAAGAAGTTAAAGAATTTATCAACTCATCAATTACAACCCTATCAATAATACTTTTAATAATTTCATTTATAGGAATCCTTATTGCGCCAATCTTGATATATATCATTGCTCCTGGTTTTGTAAATTCAGAATACGGCCAAAGCGAGCTTGCTGGAAACTTACTTAGAATAACTTTCCCATATATGTTATTTATATGTCTTACAGCTGTTATAGCGAGTATTTTAAATACATATGAGAATTTTTCAGTTCCAGCTATAACACCTGTAATTTTAAATATAATATTAATATTGAGTGTTATATATCTTGCTCCTTTATTCGAAGAGCCAGTTTATGCTTTAGCCTGGGGCCTTCTATTTGGAGGAATAGTTCAGCTTTCTTTTCAATTATATCCCCTGATCAAAATGGGTCTATTTCCAAAATACAAACTTAATAAGAATCATCCAGGTATAAAAAAAATTAAAGTGCTAATGCTTCCAGTTATATTTGGATCCTCGGTTACACAAATAAACTTAATTTTTGATACGATCATTGCTTCCTTTTTAATTACTGGAAGCATAAGTTGGCTATATATGTCTGATAGATTTATCGAACTTCCATTGGCTTTATTTGGAATATCTATTGCAACTGTACTATTACCAAAATTATCAGAGTATTATAGTAAATCTGATAATAAATCATATAACGCTACCTTAAATTGGGGTCTAAAACTTGGTATATTAATTTCTTTACCTACTTCTATTGGATTAATATTACTTGCAGAGCCTATATTAATAACACTTTTGCAATACAGAGAATTTTCTATAAACGACGTTTATATGACTGCGATAAGCTTAATAGCTTTTGCAATAGGACTTCCTGGCATGATAGGAGCAAAAATTTTAATAACAAACTACTATTCAAGAAAAGATACAAAATATCCAGTTAAAGCTGCATTAATTGCTGTTATATTTAATTTCATTTTAAATATAATTCTTGTCCTATATCTTATTAGTATAAATTTTAAAGGAGTCCACATTGGGCTTGCAGTCGCTACATCAATATCTGCCTATATAAACTTTTATTTCTTATTTAAAAATGCTTATAAAACAAAAATTCTCATAATAGATAAAAGCGTTATAAAAATTTTTGCTAAGTCAGTATTGGCAACTCTTATTATGACAGTTTATATCTTAAATTATGATCTTAACGTAAATTTATGGGTTGAACTCGACATATATAATAGAATAAAAACATTATTTTTAATAATATTATCCTCCGCATTAATATATTTTATAATTTTATATTTATTTAAAATTTCCCCAAAAAACATAAGATGAAGATTTTTAGAGACATTGAAAATTTAAAATTAAAAGATCCAATTACAGCTAGCATAGGTGGTTTTGATGGCATTCACTTAGGTCATCAAAAAATTATTCATAATATTGTGAATGAGTCTAAAGTTCAAAAAAATAAAAGTGCCTTAATTACTTTCAAACCACTTCCTAAAATTTATTTTTCAAAAAAAAATTTTGAACTTATATCAATTCATGAAAAAATAAAATTTTTAAAAAGATTTGACTTAGATTATTTAATAATTTTAAGATTTAATGAAAATTTAATTTCTATGAAAAGTAAAGATTTTATAGAAAAAATATTAATAAAAAAATTAAATATAAGATCTTTAACTGTTGGTGATGACTTTAAATTCGGCAAAAATCAATCAGGCAATGTTGAAGAACTCAAAGATTATTCTTCCAGAGGATTTTTTAATTTAATTGTTGAGCAAAAACACTGTATTGAAAATAAACGTATTTCAAGTACTTTTATTAGAGATGCCATTAAAGAAAATAATTTTTCTTTAGCCGCAAAAATGCTTGGTAGGTCATACACCATTTCTGGTAAGATAATACATGGTGATAAAAGGGGTTCTAAAATTGGTTTCCCTACTGCAAATATTAAATTAGAAGAAAATGTTTTATTAAATGGAGTATATGCAGTTTCAACTTACTATGATAAAAAAGTATACTATGCAATTGCAAATATAGGCTATAAACCAACATTTAATGGAAATAAATACCTATTTGAAGCCCATATTTTTAATTTCGAGGGTGATTTATACGGAAAAAGACTTGAGTTTAAAATTATCTCCAAGATACGAGATACAAAAAAATTCAAAAGTATCGAAGATTTAAAAAATAATATAACACAAGACATGAATACTGCTAAAAAATTATTGGATATATAATGAAGGATTATAAAAATACTTTAAATTTACCAAAAACAGATTTTCCAATGAAGGGAAACTTACCTACCAAAGAACCTCTTATACAAAAAAATTGGGAAGAAGAAAATTTATATAAAAATCTTTTAGAGGTTAATAAAGATGCTAAAAAATTTGTTTTACATGATGGTCCTCCATATGCAAATGGAAATATTCATATTGGGCATGCTGTAAATAAAATATTAAAAGATATTATAATTAGATCTAAAATTTTTTCTGGGTACAAAACTCCTTTTATACCAGGATGGGACTGTCATGGTTTACCAATTGAGCTAGAAGTCGAAAAAAAATTAAAAAAAGAACAAAATATAAATGATAAGGATTTTAGAAAAAAATGTAGAGAATATGCTTTAGAACAAGTTGAGAAACAGAAAAAAGATTTTAAAAGATTAGGTATTTTAGGAGATTGGGAAAACCCATATTTAACATCGAATAAAGAATTTGAAGCATCAACACTTAAAGCGCTTGAGAAAATATACAACAATGGTCACTTACAAAAAGGCTTTAAACCTGTTCACTGGTGCGTAAAGTGTCAATCTGCTCTTGCTGAAGCAGAAGTTGATTATGAAGAAAAAGAGTCGGTGGCTATTGATGTAAAGTTTTTTATATTGGATAACAGTGATTTATTAAATATTTTTAAACAAAGAGCAATAAGTAAGCCATCATCTGTGGTTATATGGACCACAACACCTTGGACATTACCATCTAATAAATCTGTGGCTATAAATAAAAAGTTAGAATATTTATTAGTTGAAGATGACCAAGAAAATTATATTATTGCGAAAGACTTATATGAAAAATTTTGTGAAAGAACTCAAAAAGATCTAAAAATATTATCATCTTGTATTGGTCTTGACCTTATTGGGATAAAAATTAAACATCCTTTCTTAGATAATGAAATCGATATAATTGAAAGTAATCACGTCACAACCGAAACTGGTACTGGCTGTGTTCACATAGCACCTGCACACGGGTCAGATGATTTTGTGCTTGGCAAAAAAAATGACTTAGAAATCATAAATCCAATTCTTAGTAATGGAATATTTTCAGGAATACCAAGTGAGTTAAATAATATTCATGTGTATAAACTTGATGAGCCTGTTATTGAATTATTAATTAAAAATAATACATTAGTAACAAAAAATAAATTTAGGCACTCATATCCTCATTGTTGGAGGCACAAAACCCCATTAATCTATAGAGCCACACCTCAATGGTTTATATCAATGAAAAAAAGTAACTTACTATTACAAACACTTGAAAAAGTAGACAGTGTTGAGTGGATTCCTGGTTGGGGTAAAGAAAGAATTAAAGCCATGCTTGAAAATAGACCAGATTGGTGTATCTCAAGACAAAGGAAATGGGGCGTTCCCATAACATTATTAATAAATAAAAAAACAGGTGAACCACATTCAAATACCTCAATAATATTTTCAAGGATCTGTAAATTAGTAGAAGAATACGGTATTGAAAAATGGTTTGATATCGATATTGCTGAGCTAATAGATAATCCTGAAGAATATGAAAAGGTCCAAGATACACTTGACGTTTGGTTTGATTCAGGTTCTTCGCATTCTGCCGTATTAGAAAATATATCTGATTTATCGTTTCCTGCTGATTTGTATCTTGAAGGATCTGACCAACATAGAGGCTGGTTTCAATCATCACTGTTAACATCTGTTGCTATAAATAATATAGCGCCATATAGAGCAGCTATGACCCATGGTTTTACAGTAGACGCTCGCGGAAATAAAATGTCTAAGTCTAAAGGTAATGTCATCGCCCCACAAAAAATTATAGATAGATTAGGATCGGATATTTTAAGGTTATGGGTTGCATCAACTGACTCATCATCAGAAATGAATGTTAGTGACGAAATATTAAACCGTACATCAGATAAATATAGAAAAATTAGAAATACTATAAGATTTTTATTATCTAATATTGCAGATTACAATACAAAAAAATTTTCACATGAGTTAATAACTATTGAGCTAGATAAATGGATTATAAGAAAAGCTATTTACACTCAAAACCAGATTAAAGAGCAATACGAGTTATATAATTTTCATTTAGTAACACAAATAATTCATAGTTTTTGCGTTAATGAACTGGGATCTTTTTATCTTGATATCATAAAAGATAGGCAATATACCTGTAAAAAAGATTCTCAAGAAAGACTTTCTGCTCAACATTCAATGTATTACGTACTAAAAATGCTACTGACTTGGATAGCTCCAGTTTGCCCGCATACTGCTGAAGAGGCTTGGAGATTCATACCCGATAATGAAAGTAAATCAATTTTTTACAATAAATGGGTAGACACTAATGAAGAATTATCTATTATCCCAGAAATTAAAGATGAATTGTGGGATCTTATTTTAGAGGTAAAAAAACATGTTTCAAAGTCTCTCGAAGATAAAAGAGTAGAAAATCTTATTGGCTCTCCTCTAGATGCAGAGATAATATTATATTGCTCAGACGAATTGTATAATATTCTTAAGCTATTTGACTCAGAACTAAAATTTATTTTTATAACTTCGAAAGTTACAATAGAAAATATAGAGCTAAATAAAAAAACAGAATCTATTCAAATAAATAATCATAAAATAATAATAAAAGTAATTAATTCAGTAAGTTTAAAATGCGATAGATGTTGGCATAAGTGTGAAAGTGTAGGTAAGGATAAAAAATACATAAATATTTGTTCAAGGTGTATTTCAAATGTTTACGGTGATGGTGAGAAAAGAAAAAATGCATAAAAAGAAATTCATAATTTTTTCTATAATTTTTATATCTTTTTTATTAGATTTAATTACCAAAAATTATGCCATAAATAACTTAATAATTAATCATTCAGTATCAATTAATAATTATTTAAATTTTACTCTTGCTTTTAATTACGGTGCAGCATTTAGTTTTTTAAGCGATGCTGGTGGGTGGCAAAGGTGGTTTTTTATTATTTTTAGTTTAATTGTTATAACTATCATAACTTTTTTTATTATCTTTGATAAAGAAACAGAATACATTGCTTTTAGCTTTGTCCTTGGTGGTGCCCTTGGAAACCTATATGATAGACTTCTATTAGGCTATGTAATAGATTTTATTGAAATACATTATAATAATTTTTATTGGCCTATATTTAATATTGCTGATATTTCTATTTCTATTGGAATTATATTATTATTATATTCCTTATTAATTAAAAAAAATAAAACTATATGAACATAATCTTAGCTAATCCCAGGGGATTTTGTGCAGGTGTAGACCGAGCTATAGAAATTACAAATAATGCATTAGATTTATTTGGCCCTCCAATATATGTCAAACACGAAATTGTTCATAATAAATATGTTGTGGATGACCTTAAAGAGAAAGGAGTAATTTTTATTGAAGATGTTGAAACTATCCCAGAACATTCTATATTGATTTATAGTGCGCACGGTGTATCTAATAAAATAATTGATCAGTCAGAAAAAAGAAATTTAAAAGTTTTTAATGCTACATGCCCATTAGTTACAAAAGTTCATATGGAGGTTTCAAGATTATCTCAAAAAAATATTAATACTATCTTAATTGGTCATAAAGGCCATCCTGAAGTAGAAGGCACAATCGGAAGGTATACATCAAGCTCAGATTCAACAATTATTTTAGTTGAAAATGAGGATGACGTAGAAAAACTAAATTTTGATGTTAATTCAGAAATTGCATATGTTACACAAACAACTTTATCAATTGATGATACTCAAAATATTATTAAAGTAATTAAAAAGAAATTTAAAAATGTAATCGAGCCAAATAAAGGTGATATATGTTATGCAACAACCAATAGGCAAAATGCTGTAAAAGAACTCACCAAAAAATGTGACATTATATTTGTTGTTGGTTCAGAGAATAGTTCTAATTCTAATAGATTAAAAGAAATATCTACTCGCTCAGGGGTACCTGCATATTTGTTAGATAGTGCTAATGACTTAGATATAAAGTGGCTAGCAAATAAGAAAAATATTGGTCTTACAGCTGGAGCATCTGCTCCTGAAGTGCTAGTTCAATCAATTATAAGTAAGTTGAAAGGGTTTGGCGCTTTAAATATTATTAATTCTGAGGGAACTGAAGAAAATGTAACTTTTAAAATACCTAAAGAGTTAAATATTAAATAATTCCAACTTCATATAGCGCATATAAAATAGTACCTACAACAATCACAATTCCTAAAATTAAAGCCGTTAATCTAAAAATATCCATAAGTTCTCCTTTTTTTTTTAATTATTTTGACACAAAAAACGTTTTTTTGAAATGAAATTTTGAGCCTGTGGTCAGGATTGAACTGACGACCTTTTCGTTACGAATGAAATGCTCTACCAACTGAGCTACACAGGCTAAACTATTTAAGTAATTAAATCATTCACAATTTTAGCAGATGATATAGCAGTTAAAATACCATACCGATAGTGGCCAAAATTATAAATTATTCTCTTATCTTTTTTATCAAAATTTATATACGGTTTATTATCATATGAAAATGGTCTAAATCCAAATGTCTGTTGAATATTTTGCAATTGAATTTCATTTGAAAATAATTTTGATAATGAATTTTTTAAATATGTATAAGCTGATAGTGTCAATTCGCTGTCAAAACCAACATCCTCAATTGTAGAACCTATAGTAATATTATTTTTATCTCTTGGAATAATATAATAATCATCAAATAATAATATATTATTTAATATTTTTTTACTGGATTTAAAATTTAACAATTGGCCTTTTATAGGTTTTACTTTAATCTTTTCATTTTTTATTAAATCATTGCTCCATGCGCCAGTGGTTATTATTATGTAATCATAAATTTTATATTTTGGCTCCTTCAAAAGATTAGATAAATTTTCTATATTTTCCTTTTTAAAAATTACATTACATTTTTTTAATTTTATCTTATAAAAATCAATTAGAGATCTAGGATCTATTATATTAATATTCTTTATAACTAAATAATTTTTATATTCATCTTTTATATTTTTTTCAAGTTCATTAACCAAGCCATTAAAAAAATTTGACTCAACGAATGTTTTATTTTCATACCATTTTTTTGCTTTTTGAAGATTCTTTCCAAAAATTATTAAATCTTTTTGATAAAAATTTAGTTTTTTCTTGTCTTCTAATATTAAATTATCAAAAAAATTCATATAATCAGCATGGCCGCTCATGCATAAATTCTGTAAGTATTCTGTATTAGTCCACGGGTTTAATGGAAAGAGCAATCCTGCAGCAGATCTTGAAGCCTGACCTTTTTTCTCAGCATCAACGATAGTAATTTGAAAATTATTTTTTATAAGTTGATTTGCTGTTGATAGTCCAACTATACCAGATCCAATTATTAAACATTTAGTCATTTTTTAACTAATGTACCTATACCTTCTTTTGTAAAAATCTCTAATAATACTGAATGTTGAATTCTTCCATCAACAATATGAGCCATTTTAACATTATTTTTTATTGCATTAATACAAGCATTTATTTTTGGAAGCATTCCTCCTGTAATTACACCAGAATTTACAAGTTTTTTTATCTCAGAAAAAGATAGGGCGGAAATAAGGTTATTTTGTTTATCAAGAACCCCAGTTTGATCTGTTAAAAATATTAATTTTTCAGCAGCTAATTGTGAAGCGATATCACTAGCTGCTGAATCAGCATTAATATTAAATATATTATCTTCATCGTCATATCCCAGAGGAGCAATAACAGGGATATAGTTTGAATTCATCAAATCAAAAAGATAGTTTGTATTAACATCAACTATTTCACCAACATAACCATAATCAGTTTTATTTGAAATAAATTTCTGTACTTTAATTGATCTCTTTTCATCTTTTGCTATACCAATAGCATTACCACCGTTTTTATTTATTAAAGTAACTATTTCTTTATTAACAATTTTATCTAATGTATTAGATACAACTTTAATAGCATCAGAATCAGTAACTCTTATACCATCTATAAAGTTTTTTTGTATTCCAACTTTTTCTAGCTCATTATTAATCTGTGGCCCACCACCATGAACAACGATTACATTAATTCCAACTTGTTTCATTAAAGCAATATCTCTGGCAAAATTATTTTTTAAATCTTTTTCAATCATTGCTGCGCCACCATACTTTACAACGCAAATCTTCTTAGAAAATTTTTGTATATAAGGTAAAGCTTCTGTTAGAATTTTTACTACTTGCTCTGCTTTATTTTTATCCATTTTAAATCTCTAAAGTTGAATCTATTTTTTTTATTTCGTTTATAAAATTATTTTGTATAACTTTTAATTCATTTTCTGTATTTGCTTCAAAACGCATAACAAGACATGGAGTTGTATTAGAAGCTCTTATCAAACCCCAGCCATTTTTGAAATCAGCTCTTAATCCATCAATTTTAGAAATCTCTGCATTTGAGAATTTTGCATTTTTTATAAATTTTTTCATAAATTCGTGTTGAATTCCATCTTTATCAACAGAAATATTTATTTCAGGTGTTGAATATGAAAAAGGTAAAGAACTAAATAACTCATTACTAGTTAATTTTTGGTTAGATACTATTTCGAGCATTCTTGCTCCACAATAAATACCATCATCAAATCCATACCATTTATCTTTAAAAAAAATATGTCCTGACATTTCTCCACCAAGTGTAGCATTTATTTCCTTCATTTTAGACTTAATAAATGAGTGCCCAGTTCTACACATAACAGGTTCACCACCATATTTTTTTATATACTGTGGTAAATCTTTTGATGATTTTACGTCATACACTATTTTTGCATTAGTATCCTTTGATAATATATCTTTTGAATATAGCATCATTTGTCTATCCGGCCATAAAATATTGCCTTTATTATCAATGATTAAACATCTATCACCATCCCCATCAAATGCAATTCCTAGATCACAGCTATGTTTATTTACTGCACAAATTAGATCCACTAAATTATTTGGGTCACTCGGGTTTGGCTGATGGTTTGGAAAATTTCCATCAATAGTGCAATAAAGTTCTATTAATTCTAAGCCTAGTTTTTTATAAATACCTAAAGCTGTTGGTCCTGCAGCACCATTGCCTGCATCTACCGCAATTCTTAATTTTCTGCCAATTTTAATATTTTCCAAAAAACTTTTTTCATATTCATGAATAATATTGATTTTTTTTAGATGTGTATTATTTTTATAATTGGACTCAATGTTATTACTTAAAATTTTATTATAAATTTCCTGAATCTCCTCACCTGCTAGTGCGTGGCTATTCATTATAATTTTAAACCCATTATATTGCTTTGGGTTATGACTGCCGGTAACCATTACCCCAGAATTTAGTTTTAAAAAATTTACAGCAAAGTATAGTACTGGCGTTGGAACTTCACCTATATCAATTATATCTTTTCCTGACTCAAGAAATCCTTCAATTAAAGAATCGGATAATTTTTTACTTGATATCCTACCGTCTCTTCCTATAACAATGGTATTATTATTTTGTTTATAAATATTACTAATTGATTTCGCTACTTCTTTAGCTGTAGAAACAAATAATTCTTTTTCAAAAATTCCTCTAATATCGTATGCTTTAAATATACTTTTTGAAATTTTCATTATTACGATGTTCCGCTATGACCAAACCCACCTGAAGACCTCTCTGTAGTTTCAAAATTATCAACAATACTGTATTCAATTTGAGTAATTGGTATTAAAAGAAATTGTGCAATTCTATCTCCAGGTTGAATTATAAATTTACTAGTACTATTATTAAATAATGAAACCATTAACTCGCCTTGATAATCTGAATCTATTAATCCAACAGAATTACCTAATATTATTCCGTGTTTATGACCTAAACCAGACCTAGGTAAAATAATTCCTGCATAATTTTTGTCTTCAATATAAAAAGCTAATCCGGTTGGAATTAAAATAGTCTGCTTTGGTAAAATACATATTTCATCATCTATACATGCCCTAAGATCAATTGCTGCAGACCCTTCTGTCGCATAGGATGGCATTTTTAGATCTTTTCCAATCTTTGGATTTAAAATTTTTACTTGAATCTTTTTTAGCATTTTTTACCTACTTGTATATATTTGAAATTTCTTCAACAAATTCAACTGCAAGTTCTTTCTTATTTTTTAAACTTAAAGTTTTTTCAAGACCATTACCCCAGTAAAGCGTAATAGAATTTTTAGTATTATCTATTCCTTCTTCATAGCTAACTTTATTAGCGGCAATCACTGAAATCTTTTTTTCTTTTAATTTTTTTATTGCGTTTTCTTTCAAATCATTAGTTTCTGCAGCAAATCCAATTGTAAACAAATCATAATTTTCAGAAATTAACCTTAATATATCAATATTTTTTGCTAATTCTAAAGTTAATCCTTTATCGCTTTTTATTTTTTTATTTTTTTGATCTTTTATTACAAAATCAGAGACTGCTGCAACTGATACAAATATGTCACAATTCTTAATATTTTTTTCAACTTCTGATAGCATTTCCTTTGCTGTTTTAACTTCAATTGTTTGAATTTCTTCTTTTTGTAAATATTTGCAGGGGCCTTTTACTAAAGTTACTCTCGCCCCACTATCATAGAAAGCATTTGCAATCTCGCAACCCATCATGCCAGAACTTCTATTTGATATATATCTAATAGGATCAATATATTCAATTGTAGGCCCTGCTGTAATCACAATCTTCTTATTTTTAAATAATTTTTTCTCTTCATTAAATATTAAATTTATGTCTTCAATTATATCAGTAGGCTCTTTCATTCTTCCTGAGCCAATATCCCCACAAGCTTGGCTCCCATATTCAGGACCTGAGAAAATTATTCCTCTTTCTTTAAGTTTACTTACATTTTCTTGAGTCGCTTTATTTCCCCACATATTTTTGTTCATGCTTGGAGCTATAACTACTTTTTTACTAAATGCTAATAAAGATGTTGATAACATATCATCTGCCCTTCCGTGTAAAATTTTAGATAAAAATTCTGCAGTTGCAGGGGCAACTAGTATAATATCTGCCCATTTTGCTAAATCTATATGAAGCATAGGATGATCTTTATCTATCGAGTTATATCTATAAACTTTTTCTCCAGTTAAAGCTTCAAATGTTAGCGGTGTAATAAATTCCTCTGCAGTTTTCGTCATCACAACTTTTACGTGAAAATTACTCTTTACAAGAAGACGAGCAATTTCTGCTGATTTATATGCAGCAATTCCACCAGTTATACCAAGTAAAATATTAATGTTCTTATTCATTTTATGATTGTACAAGATTTCTTGATATCGTATCTAAAATATTTAGTAAGTAATCTATATCTGATTCTGAATGATCCACAGTAAGTGAAATTCGAAGTCTTGATTTTCCCTCTTCAACAGTTGGCGGCCTTATTGATGGAATATAAATGTTTTTTTTAAATAATTCATTACTTATTTCAATTGTTTTTTTTGCATCGCCAATAATTATTCCTTGTATTTGAGAATTACTTTTTAAAGTGTTATATCCAATACTTTTTACATTTTTTTTAAAGTAATTTATCAGCGAGAACAACTTGTCTCTTCTCCAGTCCTCTTTTTGAATAATTTTTAAAGATTTCCTAGTCGCTTCTACAGCACTTACTGGTAGAGAAGTTGAATATATGTAACTTCGAGATTTCTGCAAAACATATTCTACAATATCCTCTTTGCCGGAAAAAAAAGCACCAAATGTCCCTACTGCTTTTCCAAAAGTTCCAGTAATAAAAATATTATTTTTGTTGTTAAGAGATAAACTATTAACTATTCCATTACCATTACGGCCATAAACTCCAAGGGCGTGAGCTTCATCTACCAATAAATTCATATTATGTTGTTTAGCTTTTTTATTAAGTTGCTTTAGATTAGCTATGTCGCCATCCATACTAAACAAAGAATCTGTTATTATCATATTGTTATTATTCATATTAGATAAAGTCAAATTCTTTTCTAAATCTTTTATATTATTGTGTTTATATCTTTTGAATTTTCCTCTAGAAATAATTGCGCCATCTATTAAAGATGCGTGATTTAGTCTATCTGAATATATAAAGTCTCCTCGCTGCGCTAGCGACTTTATTACACCTAAATTTGCCTGATAACCCGTAGAAAATAATAATGTTTTTTCATTTCCTAAAAATTCAGATAATTCTTCTTCTAATTTATGATGATATTTTGTATAACCAGATATCAGAGCTGATGAAGCAACACTATAACCGTGATTATCTAAAGCTTTTTTGGCGGCATTAATAATTCTTTTATCATTTGATAATGATAAATAATCATTGCTAGCAAAGGAAAGATATTCTTTATTCATATATTTAAAAATACGTGAATTTCCAAATTCTTTTGCTTTTCTTGTTCTATATCCTGATGATAACTTTATAGATTTTAATTTACTTTTAATATTATTTTTCAAATTTTTTTAGAAATAATTAATTAATTAATTTTAGATTATAAGTAGTGTCTTTCTTATTGGTTTTTATTTTTTTCTTAAAATTATTTTTGTTTTTTAGGAAATTTTCATTCCCTTCAATTTTCATTCCTAAATTTATAAATAAATCTTTGTCTTTTTGTATATCAACATTTGGAGCCGTCAATAATTCTTCGCCATAAAATACTGAATTTGCTCCAGCATAAAAACATAACGCTTGCATTGAGTCAGACATTGATTCTCTTCCAGCTGACAATCTAACATAAGTTTTTGGCATCATTATTCTTGCAATAGCTATAGTTCTAATAAATTCAAGCTCATCAATTTCTTTGTTATTACTTAATCTTGTGCCTTCCATTTTTACCAGCATATTTATAGGAACTGATTCTGGATGTTTTGCTAAATTTGCAAGCTCTATTAGTAATTTTATTCGGTCTTCTCTTGTCTCGCCTAAGCCCAATATACCTCCGGAGCATACATTTATTCCTGATTTTCTAACATATTTTAATGTATTTAATCTGTCTTGATAGTTTCTAGTGCTAATCACTTTCGAGTAATGTTCGCGTGACGTATCAAGATTATGGTTATAATAATTTAATCCTGAATTAGCTAATCTCAATGCTTGGTCTTCGGATAGCATTCCTAAAGTCACACAGCTTTCCATATCTAATTCGTGTACGACTTTTATCATCTCGATAACTCGATCAATATTTTTGTTACTTGGTCTTCTCCAAGCCGCTCCCATGCAAAATCTTGTAGAACCTTGTTCTTTAGCTATTTTTGCTTTTTCTCTTACTTCCTCAAGACTTAATAGTGGAGTTGACTCAATTGGGTTATCGCTGTGTACGCTTTGTGAGCAGTAACCACAATCCTCCGGGCATCCACCTGTTTTTACTGATAATAAAGTACACACCTGTACAGTATTTTCTTCGTGGTTTTTTATGTGAATGTCGTGAGCTAAAGATAATAAACTATTAAAAGGCTTTTCATAAAGACTATTAATTTCATCTAGTTTCCAATTATTACGCATAATACTCATAAAAGTACTCTCCATATATACCTAAAAAAATTAAAAAGCCAACATATTGGTTATTTTTAAATGCCCTTATAAAAAGTTCTGGCTTTCTTTCACTTATCAATATCTGATTATACACACCTACTGCTGCTGCGAGAATAAGAAAAAAGTAAAAAATATAAGTAAATTCTAAATAAACTCCAATATAGATAAAAATTAAATAAAAAATAAACTGCAAAAAAGCAATAGCTCTAAAAACCTTTTCCCCAAACAAAATTGCTGTTGAATTTATACCTATTTTTAAATCATCTTTAATATCTGCTAACGCGTATATAGTATCAAACATGAGTACCCAAACTAATGTTGCAGAAAAAAATAACCAGGTTGCTATATCAGGGTATTTATTTGTTAATGCGGTATGTGCCATAAGAGTTGATATTGCAAAAGTAAGACCTAAAAAAAATTGAGGAGCAATAAAAAATCTTTTCGTAAGCGGATAAGTAATAATTAAGAAGATCGCAATCACTGCAAGTAAAATAGTTTTTGTATTTAAGAAATATAATAAACTTAAATTAAGAGCTGATAATACTAAAAATATAAAAATCACTTCTTGCTTACTAATTAAATTGGCTGCAAATGGCCTTTCTTTTGTTCTCGAAACTTTAAAGTCATAATCTTTATCAAAAAAATCATTTATTACACAACCAATACTTCTAGTTGTAATTACGCCAATCAAAAATATTATACTTATAAAATGTAGAAGTAGGCCTTCACTAATTAAAGTAATTACCCAAAAAGGCGGCCACAGTAATAGTAAAATGCCTACTGGTTTATCGAGTCGCATTAATTTCGCGTACAAAAAAACTTTATTTTTAAACATGCAAGAAATAATTTAGTATAGTTAGTAAGATAATAATACAATAATTAAATGACAATAAGAAAATTTAAAAATAATTTGCCAAAAATAGACAAAACTGCCTATGTAGATGAGACCTCCACGATAATAGGTGATGTTTCTATTGGTGAAGATACCTCAATATGGCCAAATGTAGTAATAAGAGGTGATGTTCAAACCATAAAAATTGGAAGGAGAACCAATATTCAAGACGGAGCTATTTTGCACGTAACAAGTGATACAGTCTATACCCCCGGTGGTTATCCATTAATAATCGGAGACGATGTTACTGTAGGACACGGTGCTATTCTACACGCTTGCCAAATCGAAAATAATTGCTTAATTGGTATTGGAAGCATAATTCTTGATGGCGCTATCATTAAAAGTAATTCAATGGTTGCTGCTGGAAGTCTTGTTGGGCCAAATAAAATAATTGAATCAAAAATGTTATATAAGGGGTCTCCTGCTAAACCAATAAGAGAATTAACTAAAGAAGAGCTTGAATATATATCATTCTCATCAAAGCACTATGTAAAAATTATGAAGGATTACAACAAGAATAATGAAAATTAAGTTAAACGGAAAAGAAGTTTTAATTAAAGATAATATTAATATAGAAAATCTTTTAAAATTAAAACAAATTAATAAAAAGAATATAGTTATTGAAATAAATAAAGTAATTATTACAAAAGATTTATGGTCAAAAAACAAATTGAATGAAAATGATGAAGTTGAAATCATTACCGCTGTAGGCGGTGGATAATTATGAAAAAATTAATATTAAATAATGTATCTTATAACTCAAGATTAATTATTGGCAGTGGAAAATATACAGATTTTTCAATGACAAAAAATGCACTTGAAGCTAGTGGGGCAGAGATGATCACAGTTGCATTAAAAAGAACTAATATTGGGCAAAATAAAAATGATGATAATCTTTTAAACTATATTGATAGTTCTAAGTATAAAATTCTTCCGAATACTGCTGGCTGCTACTCTGCAGAAGATGCTATAAGAGTTGCTTTATTAGCAAAGGAACTCTTAAATGATAATTTAATTAAGTTAGAAGTTTTAGCTGATAAAGATACTCTGTTACCTAATGAAAAAGAAACACTAGCTGCTGCTAAAGAATTAGCAAAACAAGATTTTGCAATAATGGTTTATACAACTGACAATATAGATTTAGCCAAGAAACTTGAAGAAGCTGGGTGTATAGCTGTGATGCCACTTGCCTCGCCAATAGGAACTGGCCAAGGAATAAAAAATTCTTCTAATCTAAGAAAAATAATAGAAAACGCAAATGTTCCAATTATAGTTGATGCTGGAATTGGTACCGCAAGCGACGCCGCTATTGCTATGGAACTTGGTTGTGACGGCGTTCTTCTTAACTCAGCTATTGCAATGGCTCAAGATCCAATAAAAATGGCTGAAGCAATGAGACTCGCAGTAGAAGCAGGAAGAAAAGCTTTTGAAGCTAAGAGAATGAAAATAAGTAATATTGCTATACCCTCAAGCAATAAAGAAAGTGCCTTATCATGAGCGTAAATAAGCATCTCCGTAGCTTTGTAAAAAGAAGTGGAAGACTAACAAATTCACAAAAATTGTTTTTTTACAATAAAGAAAATGATTTAAATTATTTTAATGAAAAAAAAATTATTAACTATGAAGAATTATTCAATAATAAAAATAAGTGTATTTTAGATATAGGCTTTGGAGATGGAAAACTTCTAATAAATATTGCAAAAAGATTTCCTGATATAAATTTCATAGGCGTAGAAGTTTATGAATCAGGTATAGGAAGTATTCTTAAAGATATATCAGATTTAAATTTAAAAAATATCAAAATAGCGAACATAGATGCAATAGAGCTGCTAAAAAATAATATAAAAGACAAAAGTTTACAAGGTATATCTCTTTTTTTTCCTGATCCTTGGCCTAAAAAAAAACATTTTAAAAGAAGAATTATTAATAATTACTTTATACACTTAGTTTCGACAAAAATACAAATAAATGGATTCATAAAAATTGCGACTGATTGGTCAGACTATGCTAATGAAATAATAAATTTATTTGATAATCACAAAAATTTTGTAAGAGTTAATGAAATACTTTATTACAAGGAAAGAGAATTGACTAAATTTGAAAAGCGAGGAATTATTCTCGGGCATAAAATTACTGAGTTATCATTCAAAACTATATAAGTATGTTATTTCTTTATACTTGCTTCATATATTGAAGACAATCCAGCTGTATCTCTGTTCATTGGACACATCTCGCTAGTGCAAAACGGTGGCAAAACATTAGAACAGCCAAGTTTTGCCCAAGCATACGCTATTGCACCATCTATAGTTCTATGAAAATGATTCTCCCACTTACCCCTTGAAAAACCAGTATCATAAAAAATTTTTTGTATTGGCCTATGGACTCTCGCAAAAAATAAATTAATATTTTGCTCGTATAGCCTTGAAGCAAGACTATTTAACATATCTTGGCCCGTTGCATCAATTTCATTAATTGCTATTGCATCAATTATGAAATAACGTAGTTCTGGTTTAGTTGCAACTCTTTCAATAACTTCGTTTTCAAAGTGCCCAGCATTTGTAAAAATTAAAGGCCCATCAAATCTCATTACAGAAATACAACAACATTTTGGTATATTGTTTGCATCAGAATTTCTAAAAATTCCTTTTTCATTTTTAGATAAACATATTACTCTTGGTCGCATTGATCTATAACAGTAACTTCCAAGTGATAGAATAATTCCAACAATAATACCTAACTCTAATTCAGGCGCTAATATTAAAGTTACAAAAAAAGTTATAATAGAAATTATTGCATCCTGTTTTTGCACTCTCCAAGCATATTTAATTGGTTTAAATTTTATTAGATTTATTACAGCTGTTATTATCACTGCTGCTAATGTAGCTTGTGGCAAATGATAGAGCAAAGGAGTTAAAAATAATAATGTTATACCAATTACTATTCCAGTAACTACTGATGAAAATCCTGTTACAGCACCAGCAGATATATTTACCGCAGATCTTGAAAAAGATCCTGACACTGGATACCCTTGAAATAAACTAGATGCTATATTGCTTAAACCTTGTCCTATCAATTCCTGATCTGCATCTAATCTTTGTTTTGTTTGAGTTGCCATAGCTTTAGCTATTGATATTGCTTCCATAAAACCTATTAAGCTAATTGCAATTGCAACAGTACCTAGATGAACTAATTGTGATATATCTATATGCGGCATTTGAATTGACGGCAAACCATCAGGAACGACACCTATTACCTTGCCTCCATAATTTAGTTCAAATTTAATATACCAAGAAATTAAAGTAGTTATAACAACTGATATAAGAACAGCAGGGTACTTGTATGAAATTTTTCTTACTAAAATTATTATAAATATCGCAAGTAACCCCATTAATAAAGTCGGAGTATGTGTGTTAATTAAAGACTCTGAAATAACATTAATTATTGTTTGATAATGATATTCTTCAGATATTACACTCACACCAAATAACTTTGATAATTGTGATGTTGCTATTATAATTGCTGCTGCATTTGTAAATCCTGTAACAACTGGATGTGATAAAAAATCAACCAAAACACCCATCCTTAACAAACCTAAAGATAATTGAAAAAAACCAACTAAGAATGCCAACATAATTGCATATGCAACATATCCAGCTGGATCATTGCTAGCTATAGGTTCTAATGCAGCTGCAGTTAACAAACTTACTACTGCTACAGGCCCAGTTGCAAGCTGCCTAGAGGACCCAAAAATTGATGCTATAGCAACTGGCAGGAATGATGCATACAAACCATAATATGGTGGTAATCCAGCTAATTGAGCATATGCCATAGACTGAGGAACCAAAACTAGCGCAACAGTAAGGCCAGCTATTATATCTGCTTGCAATATCTTTGGGTTCTTTAGATCAGTTACCCAGTCTTTAAATGGGAAAAATCTTTTTAGAATAAATTGTTGAATATGTTTGATCATTTTTATATTAAAAAGCCAAAACTGTAAAATTTGCAACTTTATTATAATAATTATTAATTGTGCTTAGAATTGATAATCTATTTAATTTAATTTCTTCTTCCTCAGTATTAATCATAACTTCTGCAAAAAAAGCTGTTATAAAATCGTTTAACTCATTAAGTGTTTTAAGATATACCTCATATTTTTTTTGATTTAATGACAATTCAAGCTCTTTTTTAAGATTATTTATAGCATTATATAGCATCTTTTCACTAGATTCTCTTAGTAAATTTTCATTGATTTCACTGGATACTTGCACGTCTGATTTCTTCAATATATTTGAAATTCTCTTTGCATTAGAAAATAAATCTTTATAACTTGGGTTATTTATAATTATCTTTACTGCTTCTATTTTCTTCAAAAGATCGTATGGTATTATATTTTTTTCATTATTGATTGCCGCCAAAATAATATTTTCTTGGAAACCTAAACTATCTTTTAAAGTTAATATTAATTTATCTTTAAAAAACTGATGGCAATCTTCCAAGCCACCATCTTGTTTAACTTGTTTATTGAAGTAACTTGTATTTTCATAAATTATTTTAGCAGAGTTATCTATTAGCTCCGTTAAACTTAAATTATATTCAATTTGTAGTATTATTCTTAAAAACCCATTTGTAGCTCTCCTAATTCCAAGTGGATCTCTTGTGCCGGTAGGTTTTTCATTTACTAAAAAAATTCCTACTACAGTATCTAATTTATCAGCCATAGATACTAATTGGGCATCTTTACTACCTGGAACTGAATCTTCTGGGTTCTTTGGCAAATAATGATCTTTTATTCCTTCGGAAATAATTTTATTCTTGTTAGATTTTTCAGCATAGTGTTGTCCTATGACACCCTGTAATTTTGGAATTTCCACGACCATACTTGAGATTAAATCTAGTTTACAAATTTCAGCTATTTCTCTAACCAAGAGTTTTTTATCATTATAACTAATACTATTAATGTAAATTGATAGCTTTATTATTCTATCAACTTTATCAAACATACTTCCCAGTTTTTTATGAAAGATAACTTTTTTTAACATACTTTTTTTTGAAAATATGTCATTTTTTAAATCTTTATCAATAAAAAATTTTGCATCATCTAATCTTGGAATAACTACCCTTTCATTACCCTTGATAATGTTTTCATTTATTTTTACATTAGATGATCCAACAAAAAAATTTGTCATTTTATTTTTCTTAAAGATTAGGAAATATTTTTGTGTATCTTGAACAACATACGCTAAAACCTCCTTTGGAAGGTCTAAATATTTTTCGGGAAATTTTCCTAAAAATAAATGCGGAGACTCAGCCATATTTGTAACTTCTTCTAAAGTATTTTTATCTATTGAATTATCGAAATCATTTTTTTGAAAAATTTTTATAAGGTCTTTCTTTATTTTGTCTTTTCTTATTTCTTGATCAATT